>CAISWS010000276.1 GCA_903889265.1 uncultured Bacteroidota bacterium | reverse complement strand
TACTCAACGAAGAACTACCCCGCTTAACGCCCGAACAATTTAAAGCCGGAGAAAAAACGCCGCTGGTAATTGTGTTGGATAATGTGCGCAGCCACCTTAACGTGGGCTCGGCTTTCCGCACAGCGGATGCGTTTCTGATTGAAGCTATCTGGCTATGCGGCATCACCGGTACCCCGCCGCACCGCGATATACATAAAACCGCCCTTGGCGCTACTGAAACTGTTGCCTGGCATCATGCACCTTCAACCATCGAAGCAATAACTGAACTAAAGAGCAGGGGATATAAAATTATCAGTATTGAGCAGGCTGAACAAGCTAAAATGCTGCACCAGTTTAAAGCAGACATTACCCAAAAGTATGCCGTGGTTTTTGGTAACGAGGTAGATGGCGTTGCTCAGGAAGTAGTAAGTGCATCAGACATTGTTATTGAAATACCACAGTTAGGCACCAAGCACTCGCTTAATATTTCAGTAAGCGTGGGCATTGTGGTTTGGGAACTGGCAAAGCAGGTGGCACCTGTGTTAGCAGGTTAACTTTTACTTCTCCGTACTCCGCCGCTTTCTAAACTGGCTGTACAAAGCCAATACGCCCAGGCCAACAAAAACAATTATAATCATCCAGCCCATAGGGGTTAACTCGTGCAGATAGTTGAGAACGGGATTGGGATTTGGGGTGGTAGTAGTATTCATATTTGTTAAAGGTAGCAATAATTGCGGGAATATGGGTTACTATCAATATAACGCCCCCGGCAACACGGGCCAGGAAGTTTGAATTTTGCCATAGCGCTTTTGGACTAATACGCTGCATTAAAATAACATTGTTCACTGAAACCCAATCTCCAACTTCAACCTTTCAATCACATTAAAAATAATGGGGCATATGGCGTAGTTGTCAATTACCCGTCGCAGGCGGCTGGTAAATCCGGGATTGTGCAGGTGAGGAAACGAATGGCAGGTTTGGGGCCGGTGCTGGTAAATGGTGCATTTATTATCCGCTAAAAAAGTGCAGGGCAGGTGGGTAAATGATACGCCCTCTTCGTCTTTTTCAGTATAGGTGGCAATAACCTCTTCAATACTTTTCCGGGTAGCCTCGGCCAGATTATTCAGGTCTTCTTTGTTTAAATATGGGCTTAACTCTTTACAACAGTTGCCACAGGTGGTGCAGTTAATGCGTGGTGCAACTTCCTCGTTTATCCGGTGCACCAGCGCATCAGTTTTATGCAGGTTCCTGTTTTTAAGGTACCGGCGGAATTTTTCATTTTCCTCTTTCCTTAAAATGGCCAGCGCCTTTATTTTATCAAGGTCCGTTTCCAGGTAATATGCTTCCATACTTCCCGAAAATTACAAAAACTTATTTTTTCTGTATTATATCAACTCCGGAAAATGCCTTTGTAGCAGGGAGTTAAGCATTGCTTTATCAAGTGGCTTATAGTCGAATTCCTTTATTTCTGAAAACGTTTTTGCTTTCACTTCATCATCGGGGTTCATAGAGGTAGTAAGCATAATAAGTTTCGACTGATTTTTTTGCCAATCAGGTAATTGTGTGTATGCTGCTAAAAAGTCCCATCCGTTCATAACAGGCATATTAATATCCAGTAATATCAGTTCTGGCGCAGGCAGGCCCTGGTTAAACCTGTGTTGCAGGTAATTAATTGCAGCTTCACCATTCTCAGCCGTCACAATTTCTTCTGTGCAGTCTGCCCCTTTAATGGCCCGGGTATGTAAAAAATTTGTAGCCGGGTCGTCATCCACCAGTAAAACACAATTAAGTTTTCGTCTCACGCGTTTAGTTTTGAAATAGTAAAGAAAAAGCTGCTCCCCTCGCCGGGCTCCGATTCAACCCATATTTTGCCATGGTGCAGTTCCACAATTTTTTTGCAGTACGACAGCCCAATACCTGTTCCGGAATAGGACCCGCGGTTGTGAAGCCGCTGAAACAACAGAAATATTTTATGATAGTGCCGGGGCTCTATACCCACTCCATTATCGCTTATTTCAAACTGCCAGTAACCGGGCAATGATTCTGCTGAAACATGAATCTCAGGCGATTTGCCGGGCTTATGGAATTTAATGGCGTTACTAAGCAGGTTCTGAAAAAGTTGCTTTATTTCATTTGGAAAGGCATATATCAGGGGCATTTCGTCAACAATAATTGCGGCGTTGCTTTCCTTAATAGCCCCGCCAAGGTCGGCTATAACAGCGTTTAATATTTCATTGCAATCTACCGGTTCAAAGGTTTTCTGTTTACCAATGCGGGAAAAGTCCAGCAGGCCCTTTATCAACTCGCCCATCCGTTTGGTTGAGGCAGCAATAAAGCCGAGGTATTCTTTGGCATCCTCCGGCAACTGATGCCCGAAATCCATATTCAGCAACTCTACAAAACCCGAAACTGTGCGTAGGGGCTCCTGCAAGTCGTGGCTGGCTATGTAGGCAAATTCTTCCATCTCTTTATTCCTGGACTCCAGTACTGCATAGTTTTTGCGCGCTTCTTCCGCTGCTTTGCGTTCGGTGATATCGGTTCCAATGCCTAAAAAACCTTTAATATTTCCGGTATCATCCCTGATTGCCGAAACAACCAGCTGCACCGGAAAGCGGCTTCCGTCTTTGCGGACATGGACCCACTCCCTCGATTCATAATCGCCGTTGCGAACGTTGGCCATAAATACCTCTATCCCTTTAATCTCTCTGCCAAATTGCTCCGATAGCTCTTTTCCCCTCTCTTCAACCAACTGAGGGTCATGAAAGAGGGTGGGGGTATATTTACCTATTACTTCGCCGGCTTTATAACCCAGTAAGGTTTCAGCACCTTTACTAAAGTGTGTAATAATACCGTTAGTGTCGGCGCTGATGATAGAGGCATGGATATCTGTGTTGAAAATTGAATTCAATTCGCTGTTTACCCTTCTAAGGTTATCTTCTATCCGTTTGTTTTCTGTTATATCCTTCATTTGCGCCGAAGTGTACATCGATTGCTGGTTTTGATCATAAACCAGCGATACAGTTAGGTCAATCCAGGCAATACTTCTATCCTTGCGGATATATCTTTTTACGGTTTGGTACTTGTCTATCTCTTTGTCATGCAGCTTTTGCATGTTAACTTTATCCTTATCCAAATCGTCAGGATGGGTAATATCCATATAACGCATTTTCAGCATTTCGGGTTCGGTGTAACCCGTAATATTACAAAGTACCCGGTTTACCTTCACCCATTTTCCCTTGTTGTCAGATATGCCCATACCAATTGCAGAGTCTTCAAACGCACTTCTGAATTCTTTTTCGCTGCGCATCAGGTCGCGCTCCAGCTTTTTGCGGTCGGTAATATCTTTCATCTGGGCCACTGTGTAAAGCGGTTTGCCCGATTCATCAAACACCATGGATACCGTAAGGTCTACCCAGGCAATGGTTCCGTCTTTGCGGATATACCTCTTTTCCAGTTGATATTTATCAATAGTACCTTCAAGTAATTGCTTAACATAAGCCAAATCCTTTTCCAGATCTTCAGGATAGGTAATATCTGCAAAGCTCATCGCCATCAGTTCGTCCTGGGTATAACCGGTAATTTTGCCAAACTCGCGGTTTACCTTTATCCATTTACCCAGGCCGCTGGTTAAGGCCATACCAATAGCAGAATCTTCAAAGGCACTACGGAACTCCCTTTCACTCTTTTCCAGCCCGCGCTCCAGCTTTTTGCGTTCAGTAATGTCAGCCGAAGTTCCGATAATCCTTTCGGGCTTCCCATCACTATTTAGGGTCTGCTGATTAATATCGAAGGCTATTAAAATCAAAGGTTTTGGCGATTTTTGCATTAACCAAGTGCAAGGATAAATGCCAAAAGCTCAAAAAAACCGTGCATCCAAACAAGGATACACGAGCCCTACCCAGCTAACCTTAGCGGGATTCGAGAC
>CAISWS010000275.1 GCA_903889265.1 uncultured Bacteroidota bacterium | reverse complement strand
TTTTCATGTGGCCAGCCTGAATACCTACCGTAGTAAGCGACCGGATAGCTGCAAAATTTTGAGCCAAGCCTACACAGGCCACTATTTCCATCAGCTTTTTAGCGTTTGGATTACCCAGCAACTCCAGTGAGCGCTTGGCCAGTGGGTGTAACGAAGTTAGCCCGCCAACCGTACCAATAGCAATAGGCATATTCATCCAAAACCTGAAAACGCCATTTTCAACTTTGCACTCCGATAAACTACGGTAAACGCCATCACGGCAGGCATAAGTATGTGCACATGCCTCAACAGCCCTAAAATCGTTACCTGTAGCCATTACTACGGAATCAATACCATTCATAATGCCCTTATTGTGGGTGGTAGCCCTGTAAGGGTCTATCCGCGCAATATTTACGGCGCGCTGAAATTTCCAGGCGAATTCTTCGGCACTCATGTTGCCATAATCAAAAGTGCCTAACTCGTCTACCCTACAACTTACCTCGGCATGTACAATACATTCGGGAGTGTAATTAGAGAGAATGGACATTACAATTTCAAGGTCCTTCTCGGTATCATTAAAAACCGGGCTTTGCCTTACCCTGTCGGCCAGTTGTTTGCCAAACTCTTCAAGACAAGAGTTAATGAAGTTGGCCCCCATGGAGTCTACCGTTTCAAAATAGGCCCTTAGCTGGTAATAATCAGGTTCTAAATTGCTCAGGTCAATTAACTCCATATCCAAAACACCCCCACCGCGCTCTTCCATTTTAGTGGTAATGTGCTGCACGCCCCGCTTCAAATCATCTTTAATATCCTGAAAAAAGCTGAACAACTTCTTTTTGTCGCCATGGTAAATGAAATGTACCTGCCCCACTTTTTTGGTTGATAAAACCTCCGTTTTAAAACCTCCGCGTGTTAGCCAGAATTTAGCGGCATTAGAAGCAGCTGCCACCACCGAACTTTCCTCGGTAACCATGGGTATGGCGTAAATAGTATCGTTTATTTTAAAATTAGGGGCAATGCCAAAGGGAACAGGGAAATTGGTAAGCGTATTTTCGCTAAAACCATCCAGCAGTTTTTGGGCTTCAATATTATCGTGCCAGTATTCGGCAAACTCCTTTAAAACCTCTACCGGGTTGGCATACAGAAAGTTTTTGGCAAGCCAATATATTTTATCGCGCTTGTTTAACTTCGAAAACCCGGCAATTTCCTTTTCGTTTAATTCCATCTACCCAAAGTTAGAATTGACATCAACAATCCCCAAATGACTGACCGTTAAAAAGTGGTGAATATAAAAGGTTTTGCGGCTGGTTGGCATAGTCTTTATACAGAGCAAATAAGACAATAACCTTTATCAATCAATTTGCTCTTTCAATTCCTCTAAAAAGCCTCTTACTTTTTTAAGCTTTTCAATCAGCTTAAATTTTTTATGCGTAAGCTCAATATCGGTTTTAAGGCGCGATTTTGCACCATCCAGGGTATATCCCTTTTCGCGCACCAGGTGATATATCAGTTTTATTTTTTCAATATCGTCTTTGGTAAAAAAGCGGTCGCCTTTGGTGTTCTTTTTGGGCTTTAAAACATCAAATTCTTTTTCCCAATAGCGCAGCAGCGAAGTGTTAACATCTAACATCAATGCCACCTCGCCAATGGTGTAATAAAGCTTCTCTATTTCCTTCTCCTTCCAGGCCATCTCGGTATTAATAATGCAAATCGCTTAAAATTATGCTTCAATAATACATCAATAACCATACTGGCAATGAACACTTTCTCCACAACGGGGGAAAACTTACATACGGCCCGGTTTAGAGAAATTAACCACTTAGGCACTAAGGTCACTAAGGTACACTGAGCATCTAAAATAAACAATGATGAAATATTGAACGTAATCCCCGATTAAATAAACCTTAGTGAGACTAAGTGAACTAAGTGCCTAAGTGGTTAATTTCCCTTGACATTCATAAGGCCACTAATCCAGCGTCTGGCCCGGGTTGTTAGAAATTTTCAACATTTTCTCAAAATCGGCATCCTTCAGGTCGTTGTAGTAGAAGTAAACGGGGTTTAATACCTCACCGTTTTTCAACACCTCGTAATGCAAATGGGGCCCGGTTGATTTACCCGTATTACCGCTAAAACCAATAACATCACCCCGTTTAAGCTTCTGACCAGGCCGCACACTAAATTTAGATAAGTGGGCGTAACGGGTGCGGTAACCAAAACCATGGTTGACAATAATTTCGTTTCCATAGCCGCCGTAGTTAAAATCTACAGTTTCAACCACGCCATCGCCGGTAACATGTACCTGGGTGCCAATGGGGCAGGTAAAGTCCATACCCTTGTGGAATTCCTGAATTTTGTAAATGGGGTCAACACGCCAGCCATATCCCGAAGCCATCCGCTCCAGTTTTTTGTTGGGGATAGGTTGAATAGATGGAATTGATGACAACATCTTTTGCTGGTTCTTAATCAAATCAGCAATCTGGTCGTAGCTTTTTGATTGAATAACCATTTGCTTTTTAAGCTTATCCACCTTTACCGCAAGGTCCTTAATCAAATCGCCGTTGTCAAATTTTTCCAGGTTGCGGAATTTGTTTACCCCACCAGAGCCTGCCTGCCATTCATCGTCTGAAATAGGGTCGGCATCAAACATTACCCTGTAAACGTTACCATCGCGGTAATGTAAACCATCCAAAACAGCAGTTAGCCGGTCCACTTCCTGGTTTAGCAGGTAGTATTGGCCCTTCATCTCGTTGAGCTCTCCTTTCAGAATTTTTTCATTGGGAGAATCGAAAAACCTGTAATACACGGCAGATATGGCCAGCGAAAAAACAAGGGCTGAAATCATAAAGGCAAGCACCCTGAAAATACGGGTACCCCAGCCAATCACCGCTTTCTCGTAGCTGAGTGTCTGGGTATTAAAAATGTATTTTTCGTTACGCCTTAATGCCATGTTAACTTATGCGGCCCCTTCCGTCCCCAAAGGGGAAACTAAAGTAGCCTTAAATTTTGGTTTAACCTTTTTCATCAATTATACCACTATACAAATAGCCCCCTTATACTGTAATCCTTCTCATAACGAGCCGGGATTAAGCCCTCTCCTTCGGAGAGGGTTTGGGAGAGGCTGGAATTCTGTTATTTTCGTGCCTCCTTCAACCAGCCCCTTTGGCTAGTGAACCGGAGGGTAAAGTTATCATTTTTGTAAATTAAGAATAATAAAGCTTGTTAAGCGCAATGACATCAGCAGAGATTAGAAAAGCATTTTTGGATTTTTTTGAAGGTAAAGGGCATAAAATTGTGCCTTCAGCCCCTATTGTGGTTAAAAACGACCCTACCTTAATGTTTATTAATAGCGGCATGGCGCCGTTTAAGGATATATTTTTGGGCAACCAACCCATTAAATACAAACGCGTTGCCGACACCCAAAAGTGCCTGCGCGTTAGCGGTAAACACAACGACCTGGAGGAAGTAGGTGTTGATACCTACCACCATACCATGTTTGAAATGTTGGGCAACTGGAGCTTTGGCGATTACTTTAAAAAAGAAGCCATTGCCTGGAGTTGGGAACTGCTGACCGAAGTTTACAAACTACCTAAAGACCGCCTATATGTTACCGTGTTTGAAGGCGATAGCAAAGAGAACCTTGGTTTTGACCAGGACAGCTACGATTACTGGAAACAACACATTGCCGAAGACCGGATACTGAAAGGAAACAAGAAAGACAACTTTTGGGAAATGGGCGATACCGGCCCTTGCGGACCGTGCTCTGAAATACACGTTGACTTACGTAATGAAGATGAAATAAAACTTCAGCCAGGCAAAGAGTTGGTCAACGCCAGCCACCCGCAGGTTATTGAAATATGGAATAACGTGTTTATGGAGTTTAACCGCAAAGCTGACAGCTCGCTGGAGAAACTACCAGCGCAACACGTTGACACCGGTATGGGTTTTGAGCGTTTAACCATGGCTTTACAGAAAAAGCGAAGCAGTTATGATACTGATATTTTTCAACCCAATATTCAGTTTATTG
>CAISWS010000274.1 GCA_903889265.1 uncultured Bacteroidota bacterium | reverse complement strand
GCATAGAAATAACAAGTGCTCAATCATAAATTGGCAGTTCACAACCAAAGATGCTCGGGTAAAACTAAAAAAACTTTATCCGTCAATTCAAGCTTGACACGACACTAGATTAGATTTTGTGTAATAAATGATAAAAACGGAAAAATATGGATAGAAAGGATTTTTTGAAGACCACCTGTGCAGCATGCGGCGTTACCGCAACTTTGGCCTTTTTAGATGGCTGTACTAAGCAAAACCAGGTAAATTTTAGTTTAGACCTCAGTGCACCTGCGAATTCGGCTTTGGCACATAACGGGGGTTATGTTATTGCCAATAGCGGTAGTGTGATAGTGATTAAAGAAAGCGCTGGCTACAGTGCGTTATCTTTAATATGTACTCACCAGGGCTGCACTGTAAACTTTACGGGTAGTTCTTTTGTTTGCCCTTGTCATGGTGGAAATTATAATATAAGTGGTGCGGTAACCGGTGGACCACCACCATCGCCGTTAACTAAATATACGGTTACTGTAAGCGGGACTACACTTACTGTTACAGGATGAGATGAAAAGAAATACTTTCATAAAATCGTTGGGTATAATACCCATTGTTGCAAATATGAAATTGAACGAACTGGGTAAATTTACTGCGGGATTTGCACCATCGGAAACAATGCCGGTGTTATTTTTAGGGCACGGCAGCCCGATGAATGCTATTGTAGAAAACGAATATGCCATAGCATGGCAAAAGCTGGGAAAAACATTGCCAAAGCCAGCGGCGATTCTTTGTGTTTCGGCGCACTGGCAGACCAAAGGTACTTTTGTTACGGCTATGGAAAAGCCTAAAACCATACATGATTTTTATGGTTTTCCGAAGGCGTTGTTTGATGTGGAATATCCGGCACCCGGTAGTGCTGAACTTGCCGGTGAAACAAAACGGGCTATAACCACAACCGAAGTTGGCTTTGACTATGATTGGGGTTTGGACCATGGCAGCTGGAGCGTGCTTAAACATATTTACCCCGACGCTAATGTGCCCGTTATTGAAATGAGCCTTGATTACACCCAAAGCCCCCAATGGCATTTTGAACTGGCTAAAGAGCTGGCCGGGCTACGCAACAAAGGCGTGCTGATTATTGGCAGCGGAAATATGGTACATAATTTACGTGTCCTTGATTTTAACATGGCCGGTGGCTTTGACTGGGCGATGGATGCATCAGCAACGATGAAGAAACTGATTGCAGAGCGCAATTTTACTTCGCTTGCAAATTATAAGGATTTGGGAAAGGCGGTGCAGCTGGCGGTGCCCACGAATGAGCATTACCTTCCGCTTTTATATGCGCTTGGATTAGCTGAGAAAAATGAAAATATTTCCTTATTCAACGATAAGGCTGAAGCGGGGTCTATTACTATGACTTCATTGAAGATTGATAAGAATTAGATTTTAGGAGTAAGAAGCACTAACGTCCCATACATACGTTTCGTCGTCATTCAAGCATTGGATAGAACAAAAGTCTCACCTCCCCCTACGCCCCCTCCAGAAGGGGACAGTGTCAATTTTCGCAAAGCGAAAATTGCTTTAGAACTGCATTTTCAAAGTTTTCGAATACTAAAGGTCAAGAACCTGGATTTGTTGAAAATCAACTCTTCATTTTCAGCAGAACGGTATTTGCTTCAACAAAGTTTTTCTCCGCTACAAAAATTTCTTCTACCTCTCCATCGCTGTGAGCTTCGATGGTGGTTTCCATTTTCATGGAGCTCATTACCAGCAGGCCTTTGCCTGATTTTACCAAATCGCCGGGTTTGACCAGCACTTTTACAATTTCGCCGGGCATGGGTGAAGTATATCCCCCTTTTGCAAGTGCAGCACCAGGTTCAACAAAGCGTGGAACTTCGGTAAAGCGATAGGTACCCTGTTCGGGATGATGAACAAAGACATCACCGTTGTTAACTGCTATAAAAAATGTTTTACGCTGGTTTGCAATCAGGCAGCTGATTTTTGCACCTTCAATAGCGATCAGTTGTGCGTTTAAATTCTCGTCACCGGTTTTAATTTCAAACTTGCCATTGCCCAGGTGCCGGTATGCTACTTTTATTTTTTCACCGGCCAGTTCAAGCTCGTAAAACTGGTGCTGGTAAAAAATATTTCTCCACCCATTTAACGAAGGCGAGAACGTTTCGTTTTCTCTTCTGGCATTCCAATGGTACAATAATGCGGCTATTGCCATTTCATGAAGTGCCTGAACGGTTGCTGTATTTTTATAGTTTGCATATTCCCGTTCAATCAGTTTGGTATCAAAAGAACCGTCAACGAAAGAGGGATTTTGCAGCAGCTCTTTTAAAAAATCTTTGTTACTGGTAATACCCAGAATACTCATTTTGTCGAGGGCAAGACGCATGCGTGAAATAGCTTCAGTTCTGTTACTGCCGAATGAAATTACTTTGGCTATCAGGGAATCGTAGTACACTTCAATTTTAGAGCCGCTTTTTACGCCACTATCGTACCGCATCCCTTTAAGACCTGGTTCGCTCCAATAAAGTATGTCGCCGGTGGCAGGGAAAAAATTATTCTCAGGGTCTTCAGCACAAACACGGCATTGGATGGAGTGCCCGTGTTGCTTTATATTTTCTGAACTTACTTTTAACGGCAAGCCCTGCGCTACTTCTATTTGTAGCTGAACGAGGTCGAGGCCCGTAGTTTCTTCGGTTACAGGGTGTTCAACCTGTAAGCGGGTATTTACTTCCAGAAAATAGAAGTTGCCTTCCTTATCCAAAATAAATTCAACAGTACCGGCATTAGTGTATTTAATGGAGCGCGCTGCAGCAACTGCGGCATCTCCCATCTTCTTTCTTAACTCTGCATTTAAAGATGGAGATGGGCTTTCTTCAATAACTTTTTGATATCTTCTTTGTAAGGAACATTCGCGCTCAAAAAAGTGCGTATAGTTACCATGGGTATCGCCGAAAATCTGAAACTCGATATGCTTGGCTGAGGAGAAATACTTTTCCATTAACAGCGTACCATCGCCAAAACTTTTCTGTGCTTCCCGGCTGGCACCTTCAACTGCTGCGTCAAGCTCAGCAGATGCATGTACTATGCGCATGCCTTTTCCTCCACCACCGGCAGAGGCTTTTAGTAAAACAGGATAACCGATTTTTTCCGCCTCCTGTTTAAAGCGTGCAGATGTCTGGTCGGCGCCGTTATAACCTGGTACTACCGGTACTCCGGCTTTTTTCATAATTTCTTTAGCGCCAATTTTGGAGCCCATTACCTCTATCACTTCCGCCGAAGGCCCTATAAAAACAATACCTTCATCTTTACATCTTTTGGAGAAGCTTGCATTTTCTGACAGGAATCCATAGCCCGGGTGTATTGCATCGGCACCGGTTAATTTGGCGGCGGCAATAATTTTATCCTGGTTTAAGTAGCTATCGGCTGCGTAAGCGCCACCTATACAAACACCTTCATCGGCTTTGCTCACAAATAATGCGTTTGCATCAGCATCAGAAAAAACGGCCACCGTTTTTATACCCATTTCAGCAGCAGTGCGCATTACCCTGATGGCTATTTCGCCGCGGTTGGCTATCAGTATTTTTTTTATCGTCTTCATCTTTTAGTATTTGTATTGAGTAGCAAGTATTAAGTATTTAGACCTGGCATCTGTTTCTACATGCGGAACACCCCATATCCATCAGTTCCTTTAACCGGTACCTGGTGTATTACATCCAGGCACAACTTTAAATAATTTCTTGTTTCGCGCGGGTCAATAACGCCATCATCCCAAAGCTGGCCTGAGGCATACCAGGCGTTACTTTGTTTTTCGGCCTCTTTTACCATAAAGCCAGCCATTTGTTTGCCTTGTTCTTCGTCGTAAGTAATACCTGATTTTTCGGCGGCCTGCCTGCCTATTATTTGCATAACCCCGGCTAACTGATCGGGGCCCATTACGGCTATTCTTGAATTGGGATAGCTGAATAAAAAGCGTGGTTTATAAGCGCGGCCGCACATGGCGTAATTACCTGCGCCGTAACTGGCACCGGTTATAATAGTGATGGCCGGTACTGCGCTGTTGCTTACTGCGTTTATTAGTTTGGCTCCGTTTTTAATAATGCCTTCCTCCTCGTATTTACGGCCTACCATAAAACCGGTAATGTTTTGCAGAAAGAGGAGAGGGGTATTGTTTTGATTGCAGAGCTGAATAAACTGGGCTCCTTTATTTGCAGCCTCGGAAAACAACACCCCGTTATTTGCCAGAATACCGATGCGGTAACCGTTGAGGCTGGCGTAACCGGTTATAAGGGTGGAGCCGTATAAAGGCTTAAATTCTGAAAATTCCGAGCCATCTACTATTCGCGCAATTAACTCACGCTGGTCGAATGGAATTCGTACATCCGCTGAAACAACGCCTAGGATTTCCTCTTTATCATATTCCGGCTCTTTTACATATTTTTTGTCGGGTGCATGTGGTGATTTCAGATTGGCCATTATTTCGCGGGCCAGCCTTATACCATCCAGTTCATCTTCGGCCAGGTAATCTGAAACTCCGGAGATGGTGCTGTGCATTTTAGCGCCGCCTAAAGATTCTTCGTCGGTAACCTCGTTGGTGGCCATTTTAACCAGAGGAGGGCCAGCTAAAAAAACTTTGGCTTCATTTTTTACCATGATTACGTAATCAGACATGCCGGGTATATAAGCGCCACCGGCGGTGCTGTTGCCAAACACGATAGAAATGGTTGGGATACCAGCTTTGGAACGCCTGATAATTTCACGGAAATTTGCACCGCCGTAATTAAATATTTTGGCCTGGTCGGGTAAATTTGCGCCGGCACTTTCTACCATATTAATGGCAGGTAATTCGTTCTCCAGCGCAATTTCGCCTATGCGTAACCCTTTTTGCAGTGTAGCGTAATCAATAGCACCGCCTTTGATAGTACCTACGTTGGAGTTGATCATGGTTAAGCGGCCACTTACAAAGCCTATACCTGCAACAATGGTTCCTCCGGGCCCAAAGCCATCAGTGCCCCATCCGGCTAAAGGCAGTAGCTCCATAAATGGCGAATCCGCATCCAAAACAAGTTCTACGCGCTCGCGGGCCAATAGTCTTCCTGATTTTTTTGTGCGCTCAATATACTTTGGTTCGCCCTGGAAAAGAGCTTCTTTGTATTTGGCATCCAGCTCGGATATTTTATCCTGCATCAGTTTGTAATTGCGTTGGTAGCCCTCGGAGTTTCGGTTTATTTTGCTTTTAAAAATAGCCATTCGGTTTGCTTTAATTTCTGAGGTCAAGTTAAAATGTTTTTTTGAAATTCAAACAGCTGTTCGAATTTTTTGCCCTGACAGGGAAAGGCAAATTAGCAGGATATTGAAATAGCGTAGACGGAAAGGAAGATGCCGGCGGTAATTAATTAAGCATGTTCTTCAGCTTGTCCTCATCCACAATAAAGACTTTGCCATCGCGGATGTCGATGAGTTTTTCACTTTTGAAATCACTTAGGGTGCGTATCAGGGATTCAGTGGCGGTTCCTACGATTTGAGCCAGGTCCTCACGCGATATTTCAAGCCGGGGTTTATCCGCAGGTGATTTTTTGAATTTATCGTATACCTGTAACAGGCCTGTGGCAACACGTTTTCTTAATGAATTATATGCAAGCGAAACTAGTTTTTCTTCTTTTTCGGTTACGTCGCGCGAAAGCATTTTAATAAAGGTTTGCGCCACGGAACTATCGCTTCCTAAAAGGGCTAAGAAGTCGGATTTAGGTATCACCATTAATTCTGCCTCCTGCAGGGCTTCTGCGGTATCCTGGTAAATGGTATCTTCCATCAGGGGTATGTAACCTAAAAATTCACCTTCCTTATAAATATCTGTTATCAACTCTTTTCCCAGCTCATTTATTTTAAATGTTTTAACTTTTCCTTTGCTTACAAAATACAGGCTGGCAGGGGTTTGGCCGGCTGAGTATATTATCTGTTTCTTCTTTAAATAAAGCGTTTGACGGGTTTCGGAAATCAGGGAATGGTTTCCGGTTTTTCGTGCTACTTTTAGAAACTCGTTTACGCCATCGTTGTTGAGCGCAAATTCTTTTTTTAGCTGCTCTTTTTTCTTCAGGCGGGTTTCAATGGCGCTTAAAAGTTCAACATCATCAAAAGGTTTGGTGATGTAGTCATCGGCACCCATTTCCATCCCCCTTCTAAAGTCGGCACGCTCGGACTTTGCAGTGAGAAAAATAAAGGGGATAGAGGATGTTTTGGGTTCTTTGCCGAGCGCGTTCAATACGCCGTAACCGTCTAGTTCAGGCATCATAATATCGCATATTACCAGGTCGGGCACTTCACGCACTACCATTTCTACTCCTGCTTTTCCATTTGAAGCTCCCAGTACGTGGTAGTTGGAGAACTCCAGGATTTCAGTAATGTTTTCCCTTACTGCCTTGTTGTCTTCTATCAGCACAATTCTTTTACCCATAAAAAAACAATTTCAGATAAGATGAAAATAAAAGGAATTTGGAAAAAGAAACAAATTAGTTTTATAGAGGATGAGGATTATTGAGCCATAGCGGCCAGAATTTGCTGAATATGTGAATCATCCAGTGGTTTATTGAAGAAGCCTTTAACATGCTTATTGTTTAGCGATTTAAGTTTGTCGGCATCCCTGCCCGATGATGTAAGCATAAAAACATGTGTGTTTTTAGCGCATTTGGCATATTTTTCAAATTGCTCTAAAAACTCAAAGCCATCCATTACGGGCATGTTTATATCCAGCAAAATTACTTCGGGACAAACGGGGCATTTTTCCAGGTAATCCAGTGCAGCCCGACCATGCGTTGCCTCGTGCACAGTGCAATTAACTTTATTATCGCTTAAAACAATGCGGTTTAAAAAGTTAAATCCTTCATCGTCATCAACCAGTAATACATTTTTAAGTTCCATTGCCCGGTAATAACCTGATTAAAAATTATTTTCTACAAATATGGCCTTTGTTTTGACCGGTTTGGCTTTTACCTGTTACACCGGTTTGTATAAGCCAACAGGTACTATAAAGATAATAAATAGAAACAAATGATTTGGGAAAAGCAAAGGACTGAATGGATACATAGGCAGGTATTTAATTGTGTATTATTATGAATTTATTTATTGGTTTATATTATACACTTACCCGGTATTTGTTATGAGGCAAATCATATTTCTGTGTATCCGGTATTTAGCAATTTTATTGCCGGATGGAAAGCGTTAAAATTATACAGGAAGTGATACCTTTGATTGGAACGAAAAAAAAAATCCGATCGAACGTGGATTCCTATATTAAGCCCGAAATGTTGTTTGATTTTGCCGGACAAGGGATTGTTATAAGTGGTGCCGGTGGTGAAATTATGAAAGTTAACAGGGCCGCCGAACGTATGTTTGGTTACCACCCCGATGAGTTATTAAACCGGCCAATTGAGTTACTGATATTTGACAGTCCCAATGCCGGGTATAATAACCTCCGTAACCAGTTTCTATTTCCTGATAAAACGCGGGCCCTGGGTACCGGGCTTGAACTTATAGCCAAAAGAAAAGACGGAAGTTCCTTTCCCATAGAAGTGGGTTTAAGCCCTATTGAAACGCCTGAGGGCCGGTTTGTAGTAACCATATTTATTGATATAAGCCAGCGGAGGCAACAGGAAGACCTGCTTAAAAAGGCCCATCTTAACCTGCAGTATTACGCTAAAGAGTTGCAGGCATCGAATGTTGAGCTGGAAAATTTTGCATACGTATCTTCCCATGACTTGCTGGAACCGTTGCGAAAGATACAGGCTTTTGGGGAGCGTTTAAAAATTGCCGAATCGGCAAACTTTACTGAACAGGGGCGCGATTACCTTGACCGGGTTTTGCATGCCTCTGAAAGAATGGAATCGCTTATTAATGACCTGTTAACCTTTTCGCGGCTTTCAACCCGTACTCAGCCTTCTGTACCGGTTGACCTGAATGTTATCCTGATAGGAGTAATGGCTGACCTGGAGGTTAGTATTGAAAAGACAAATGCCAGGTTTGAGATTGGTGAGTTGCCTGTAATTGAAGCTGAGCCTACCCAAATGCGACAGTTGTTTCAGAACCTGATTGCCAATGCCATCAAATTCAGAAAGGAAGCAGAGCCGCCCTGTATAAAGATAAGTGCTGTAAAAAACGAGCAGGCCGATGGAAAAGAGATTTACGATATTAGTATTGCTGATAACGGAATAGGGTTTGATGAAAGGTACAAGGATAAAATATTTAATATATTTCAAACACTTGCCGGTAGAAAATACGAGGGCAGCGGAATAGGGCTTGCCATTTGCCGTAAAATTGCGGTTAGGCACGGGGGCAATATTATTGCATCAAGTATCCCCAATATCGGTTCGGTTTTTATAGCTTCGCTTGCAGCTAAACAAGTGGTTACGCCCACTAAATAACTACCTGCTAAATCCCCAACCGGGATTGGCTGGAAAGTTTAACCGGCCACGCTTATGGATAAAGAAATACGAGTGCTTGTTATTGATGATGATGAGGAGGATTTTATTATCCTGAGGGATATTCTTGCTGAAATGCCCCATCAGCGATATGTTTTAGAGTGGAGTGCTTCGTACGAAGAGGGGCTTGCAGCTATTGATGAGAAAAGGCATGATATTTACCTGGTAGATTACCGGCTGGGTGTTAAAACCGGGCTTGAACTTATACAGGAGGCTTTGGCCAAAGGTTACGAAACGCCTTTTATTATCCTGACAGGGCAGAATGACCGGGAGGTAGATACCAGTGCCATGGAAGCGGGTGCTGCCGATTACCTGGTAAAAAGCACTATTACCGCCTTGCCACTTGAACGAAGCATACGTTATAGTATGCAGCAGGCAAAAAATATGGGCGAAATAAAAGACCTGAATACCAAGCTTGAAAAGCGCGTGCGCGACCGGACCCTGGTTTTGGAACAGGCTATGATAGAGCTGGAAAAATCGAGATATGAGCTTAGTGTTGCGCTGGAACGGGAGAAGGAAGTGAATGAAATGAAATCGCGGTTTGTATCCATGGCTTCGCACGAGTTCAGGACCCCTCTTACTACTATATTATCATCGTTGGTGCTTATCTCGAAATATGCGGCGGCAGGCCTGCATGAGAAGGAGAAGAAGCATATTGAGCGGATTAAAACTACTGTAACCGGGTTGAGTGAGATGCTGAACGACTTTTTATCGGTAAGTAAGCTTGAAGAAGGTAAGGTTAGCATTATTTATGAGCGGTTACAAATAAAGGAGGTGGTGGCCGAGGTGATTGAAGATATGCAAACCATTACCAAGCAGGGTCAGATTTTGCAATACGTGCATACGGGCCAAACTGAGGCTATACTTGATAAAAAGGTGCTAAGGCATATCTTATTGAACCTGATTTCCAATGCCATTAAATTTTCGGGTGAAAATACTGAGGTGTGGATTTTTACCCTGGCAACCGACAGGATGCTTTCATTACGGATAGAGGACAGTGGTATGGGTATTTCAGAAGAAGACCAGGCGCATTTGTATGAGCGCTTTTTCAGAGGAAAGAATGCCACTAATATACAGGGTACCGGCTTGGGTTTAAACATTATTGCCAACTACCTTAAAATAGCAGGTGGCAGTATTAAGTTAAGTAGTAACCTGGGCAAAGGCTCAGTTTTTACGGTGGAAATGCCTTTTGGCAGGCTATGAGGCCGTTGCAAAAGGGTAACGACGGAATTTATGATATCTCTCATAAAATTAGTTCCGGCATTGTTTTTTAACTGCTTTTTATCCCATATGATTTTACCAGATAAATGGTCTGTTTTGTAAATGCTTCAAAACCAGCTTAAAAGGGCATTTTTTATTTTTGGCAGAGATGACATTGCGGGAATATAATAAGAAGAAAATTTTATTTTTTATTTATAAATTACTGATTTATAAATAGATGTGTGTAAATAAGATAAAATAACGAAATATTACCAAAAAATAGCGAATTTTGTTATTTATGACACTAAAAATGGCAAAAAAGGCAATAATTTGGAAATTTTTGCCCGCAGACTGGAATTTTAACTGCCATGATCTTAGTTAGGAAATAAAACGAGCAACTTTTTCTGATAAATCACGCTTGACGGTTTCTTAAACTTATCTTATTTTAGAGTTAATTAAAGACATAAGCCCAGCTCATCCCCAAGGGGCTTTGACACATAGATTGTTGATTTATAAGATATTTTGACTGTAACCTTTGCCTGTAACCCCCGTTACAGAATTGCTCCCCCAACTTTAATTTTTAAGGCCACCCCGGGCTGTTATCACTTTGTAATTATTGTTTTTCATTTAAAATTATTTGTGCATGGCTCTTTTTACACGTAAAACTGCAAACCCCTCTAACACCAATTTTTCAGTACAACCATGTATTAACTCTCTTAAGCGGAATTTTATGGGGAAGGCTTTACCAAAGTTTGCTAATCTGTTTTCATCTGCGCTTATAGTAATGATTTGTTTTTATGCTAAAAACGCGAATGCACAGACAACATCTGTAGCCGGGGGGGTTACAACCATCACTTACAATACAGCTGGTTCCTACAGTTTCATAATTCCACCCGGTATGAATACTATTAATGCAGCATGCTGGGGTGCAGGTGGTGGTGGTGGTGGTGTATCGAACGTTGCTAATGCGGCTGCAGGTGGTGGTGGTGGTGGTGCTTATGCCATTAACCCGGCCGTTTCTGTCACTCCCGGTAGCTCGTATACCGTAGTAGTCGGCGCTGCGGGAGCAGGTGGTGCCAATACCGGGGCTGTAGGAGCAACAGGTGGTTCTTCGACTTTTAATACAACTTCGGTTGTTGCGGTTGGTGGCGTTGGCGGAGCCGGTGTAACTACCGCTTCATCGGGAGCGCCCGGCGTTGGTGGTTTAACCGGCAGCACCGGAACAACTGTTTATGCGGGAGGTGCCGGGGCTACCGGAGTTTCTGCAACATATGGTGGCGGTGGTGGGTCAAGTGCCGGTACGGCTTCATCAGGTGCCGGGGCTACCGGGGCTACCGGTGCAACAGCAGTTGCAGGAGGAGGCAACGGTGGAAATGGCCCAACAGGCGCTGGTGGAGGTGTGGGTGTAGCACCAACAACACCTCCGGGTGGCGGCGGTGGCGGTGCAAGACGGGGATCTACCTCGGGCGCTCATGCCGGAGGCCCGGGCTCCGCAGGACAGGTAATATTAACTTGTAATAATGCCGCAATACCTTATATACAACCATTTAATGTTACAAGCTTACCGGGCTGCTGGATACAGCAATATTTGGTGGGAACGGATGCAATGGCTTTTCAGGCAAGTTCCACGAATCCAACTACAGTACCCCAAGGCTCGAGCACGGATTATGTGTTTTATAATTCATTTAATTTTACTCTCGGTGACTCAACTTTACTGATATCACAGCCAATAACCACTACCGGCACCAGCAGCGTGGATGTTGATTTTTATTGGTACAATGAAAATAATTCCACATACAACACTGGCAAGTATTTAACTGCGGAAGGTGTTGCTATCGTTTGGTCTACAAATGGCACCACCTGGAACCGCTTTAACGGAAACTATTTTTCGCGCCACGATGGGACTCTTGCCTCGGGAACAGGATTGTGGGAACTTAAGGCTATAACCTTACCAGCTGGTGCTGCAAATCAGGCAACTCTATATGTAGGATTTGTATTTATTTCTGCCAATGGTGATAACTGTGCCATGGATCAGGTTACCATTAAGGCAACACCAACCCTTACTGTCGCGGCAGCCACTGCCAACCCAACAACTACTACATATACTGCAGGAAGCACGAGTGCCATTAACGGCTCTTCAACCGGATATTTAAACAGTTTTAAGCTTACCTCTAATGCAACCGGCACTTCAGTGACCGGTGTGACCTTTAATTTAACCGGAAGCGCAACCACCGGTGACTATACTAATTTCAGACTAATACGTGATGTTGACGGCAGTGGAACCTGGAATACAGGTGATCTTCAGGTTGGCGGTACAATTAGTGCATATGCTTCAACCCTGTCATTTACTGGTTTATCCGAAAGTATAGGAACCTCATCAACTAACTATTTATTGGTTGCCGATGTTCCTTGTGCTGCGGTTGTTGGGCATCAAATAATTGCCGCATTGGCCGCCACTTCTTCAGGCGTTACAGCGGCCGCTATTGTAAACGGCTCAACCGTGACAGGAGGAACAATGTCGGTAGGAACGGGTATTCCGGCAGTGCCTGCGAATCCAACCAGTAACTCGCCACAATGCTCTACAGTCGGGGTTACAATAACCAGTGCATCCAACCTAACCGGAAATAGCTGGTACTGGGAAAGCAGTGCAACCGGAACTACCACCACTGGTGTAAATGCAACAACGCCTGAAGTAGTGTCATCTACAAATACCTATTACGTGAGGGCTCAGAGTGCTTTAGGTTGTTGGAGTAATGGGGCGGGTAGCCTTGCAGTAACTGTGAATGCAGCACCTGTAATCACCACGCAACCAGTAGCCCCTACACTTATTTGCGCCTCGGGCAACTCATCATTAAGTATAACTGCAACAGGTAGTCTACAATGGGTGGCGTCAGCCACAAGCGGAGGCGCTTATGCCAACGTGGCCAATGCTACACCAAACGCCGGAGTTACTTATAGCGGAAACACCACCAGCGCGCTTACTATAACCGGCATCAATACTACCTATTATTATGAATGTGCTGTTTCTTCGGCCGGATGCTCAACAATTTATTCTTCACCGGTTGCCGTAACCGTTCAACCGGCTATCACTTCGCCCGTAACCGTTGGTAGCGGAGGCAATTATCCGACACTTACCGGTGCCGGCGGTTTGTTCCAGGCTATTAATAACTGCGGGATTACAGCACCACTTACCGTTAATATTATTTCAAGTATTACCGAACCTGGTACCTATGTGCTTAATGCAATTAGCGGTAATTATGCCCTAACCATTCAACCCAGTGCGGCAACCAGCTATGTTATTTCTGGTACCGGGGTTGCAACCGGCGCTCCTATGATTGGGTTTAACGGTGCCAAAAACATTACCATCAATGGTAATTATTTGGGCGGCGGGCAGTATTTAACTTTTACCAATAGCAACGCCACACCAGCCAATACCGGCCCGGCCATAGAGTTCTATAACGGCTCTACAGGCTGTGTGCTTGAAAATTGTATTGTTGAATCTAATGAAACAGCCACTACATTAGGTACTATATTTATTGGAACCGGCACCAATGCGGTAACCATAGGGCCTGGCAATAATATTTGCGATAACAGCTCGGGTGTAGGTACTGCAGGTCAACCTTACAATGCTATTTATTCAAACACGTCAACTAATACCTTAACCAGTATTATAAGCAATAACATTTTTAACTGGACCAACTTTGGTATTAATGCTGCGAACATAGCCAATTCGGCATCTATTACCGGTAACAGCTTTTACATGACGGCCACCGCTACTGCCACCCAGCAGGTTCCCATTCAGGTTTTGGCAGGCAGCAGCCATACCATCAGCGGTAATTATATTGGTGGCTCCGGGCCTTTGGCTACTGGTACCTGGACAAACAGTGCAGCTTCAAATATTTTTGCGATTTATGGAACGTTCGGAGCTACTGCCTCTACTATTTACAGCAACACGATTTCGAATATTTTGCAGAGCAATTCGGGCAATAACGGATTTTATGGAATCTACATTCAAACTGGTGCTGCTAATATCGGAACTACGGGCTCGGGCAATACCATTTCCAATATAACATTAGGGGCAACCGGTAATACGAGTAACAACGTTTTGATTGGTATAGTTACTGTAGGTTCCGGTGTTATTAATGTTGGCTCTAATACCATCAACAACCTTCTTTCATATGGAACGGGCACTACGGGCGTATTAAACGGAATAAACCTGCAGGCCACCGGTAATGGTTTTTCAGTTTCGAATAATACTATCACGAACCTTACAGGATACTCTTCTTCCTGCAACACCGCGCACCTTACTTATGGGGTAATTAATACAAACCTGCCAAACGCAACTGCACCGGTTGCGGGCATAGTAGATTATAGTGCCGCCACTGGCGTTACTATTGCAGGCAACACAATTCATACCTTAATAAGCAGCGCAGCTTCCAGCACATACCCACTTGTAGTGGTTGGTATAGGAACTGACATTAGCGGAGCAACCGGTTATGTTTATGATAATAAAATATACGATCTTGAGAATAACTCTACTTATGCAACCACGGTTCCGGGTATAGCGGCTATCAGGTATTATTACGGCACATGGACCACTTATAATAATCAAATTATATTAACCAACAGCACTTTAACCAATAATGCCGGCGTGTTTGGCATAGTTGCATTAAAAACTGCCCCACTACTTACTTACTTTAACTCAGTATATATTTCTGGCGGTGCAAGTACGGGTACGGGAGCATCTGCTGCATTTTATTGCGCCCCTGCGGTTACCTCAACAACTTTAGTTAAGGATAACCTGTTTTATAATGTGCGAACCAATACCGGTTCGGCTTTGGGAGGTAATTATTGTATTTATTATGTCAGCGCTTCCGCAGTTCCTACTTCTAATTATAACAATCTTTATTCTATTGGCACCGGAACAAACTACGTAGGTTATGTAGGAGCTAATTATGCAACTTTATCTGCTTTTGGTACTGCCGAAGGCACCCAGGATGCCAGTTCTACATCCATGAACCAGCAGGTGTATTTTAGTCAATCAAATCCGCCAACTACTGATCTTACACTGTCGCCAACCAGAAATTGCGCGATAGCAGGTAAAGGGGTAGCTATAACCGGTGCAAGCGGTGCATTTCCTCCATCTGCCGGTACTGCGCTTGCTTTGGATTATGCCGGGAATGCGCGGCCTTATAGCACTAATACAGCGCCTACCATTGGTGCTGTAGAGGTTGTAAGTACCTTCCCGAGCATAAGTGCAGGTTCTCCGCAGGGCGCTTGTTTAGGGTCTACCGTAACAATGGCGGGTACCAACCCAACATCCATTGATGCATTCGCTACAGGAGCCTGGACACCAACCACGGGTATAACCGGCACTACTTCTTATAATGGAACCTATACCGGTTTTATTGCCGGTGCAAACCCAACCCAAACATGGACCATTACCGATGGAAGCTGCTCGGGTAATGGCACCGTTGTAATTAGCGGCAATGTATTGCCAACCGCAACAATAAGCGGAACTACCTCGGCTTGTAATGGGGGGGCGTCACCTAATATTACG
>CAISWS010000273.1 GCA_903889265.1 uncultured Bacteroidota bacterium | reverse complement strand
GTTACCGAGGTAGATTTTGCAACTGCTATTATCAGAGCTAAAACAGACCAGGCAGTTACATCTTCAATGGCGGCACTTGCGATACTTACAGTGCCCGCCATAGTGTTGCTTAATTTCTTTTCCTTTACAATACGGGCAAGTACCGGAAAAGCAGTAATGCTCATAGCCACCCCAATAAACAAGGCAAATGGCAGAAAGCCAACGCCGGCAGGGCAAAAATCCTGGTACAAATACAAGCTTAAAAACATACCCAGCGTAAAGGGAAATACAATGCCTGCATGGCCAATAAGCACCGCCGCAGATGCTTTTGAACGCAGCTTCCCTAAATCAATTTCCATGCCTACCAAAAACATATAAATAATAAGCCCCAGCTGGCTAAGCGATTGCAACCGGCCCAACGATTCGGGCGGAAAAAGAAAATGACTTAGGCCGGGGGCCAGCCAACCAAGCAAAGATGGCCCAAGCAAAATACCGCCAATGGTTTCACCCATAACTGCGGGCTGCCCGATAAAACTGAAAACATATGCCGTAATGCGCGACACTACCAATATGACCACAATTTGAAGAATAAGCAGGCTTGCCGGTTGTTTTAAGTTTTGAACGCCTTGCCCTATTAACGATTCAAAAAATGTGGGGTTCCGATAAAAGTTCTCGGGCAACGAGGGGTTTTTAGGAGTATTGAGGTGGTCGTTGATGGCTAGCACCAGCATCAACATTAGTAACCCCGCCACTGTAAGAAAGAAAAAAGAAGCGATGGTTTTTTTCATACTTAAACCGGTATTGGGGGTTGGTGGATGGTAAAAATATTATTTCTGCCGGTAAATATTAATCTGATACAGCTCATCGCAGTTAACTTTCGTCAAGGTAAACAGTCCATCTGTAGTTTGTCCTTCCTAAAATCAAAAACGCCCGCAACAGTTTATCTGCTGCGGGCATTTATTTAAAAGCTTTTATTGTTACTGGTTTTCAATAGTAGTTGTGCCGTTTTGCGTTACCGCTTTCTGGCCGCTGCAACCACCCGGGTTACCAAAATCAATATATTGGGTGGCTTGGCCTGGCAGTGTAATAGTTTCCGTTCCCTGGATGGTAAATGAGCAACCAGGTGTTTTTGCATTTTTAATCAGGGCTGAAGTAATAAGCATGTTCGCTTGCTTACCGGTTGATGAGCCCGCGTGTATTGATCCCGTAGTGCTGAACTGCCAGTTCGCAGCCGGTGATGAAAATTCGCCCGAAAGCCACTCGTTATTGTAGTTCACAATCATAGTATCTGTCTGGGTTGATGAGGTGGTAAGGATAGTTCCGGTTTCATTAATTACCTGGTTGCCGTTTCCGTTAGGACCGTCGTTTACAAAACTTATACTGCCGTTAAATGTGGTTTTGCCAACCGAATAATTCTGATAAGAAATCGTGATGGCGTTATTTACTACCCTGATATCTTTCTCCGCCCAGGTAACACTTACCACTCCGGAGCGGGTCATACCATCGCTGCTCACGCAACCGGTTGTTCCGTAATCGTAAATAATGGTATATGGCTTGTTAATGGTGTCGTAAGTTCTGGTAGCGCAGCTTGCAGTATCTGAGCCCTTTGGTAGTAACCCCTTTTCGTTGGTAGTACTACCGAAAAGAAGATTGCTGCTTTCATTTAATATCAAACTTGCATTGGCATCAAGTGTGCTGGCCGTATTCTGGTTAGTGGGAGTATTAACGTTTTTCGGCTTTATATTTTCTTTTTGGCACGAATTAAGTGTTACCGCTGTTATTACCGACATTACAAATATGGAGAGCAAAGTTACTTTGGTAATCGATTTGGTTTTCATCTGTTCTGTGTTTAAATATTTTATTGTGTTTATTACTTTACGCTTTGCCTGTAAAAAAGTTGCAATGCCTTATAAAAGCGGAGCCATGCATCTATCCGCTTTAGGCACAAAATTTTTTTTGGTTTTATCATCTGCCATATTGTGCTGTAAATGAGTGAGATATTTATACAGCAAATTGCCATTTAAGGTGAACAAAGCCGCCCTTGTTATTTACAAAAGCTCACACTAATTCATCGGCTATCCTTTAAAGTACTCATATTGCTATTCGCTTTTACCGCTTTACGTTACCCCCTTCGCTTCACAAATACTTTTAAAATATGCCAAAAGCAAGTGCCCGTTAAACTGATAATTCCTGGCATGGTTTATTATCAGCATGGCCAACAATACTATAATCAGTAAATAAAATTGTCTGCAGATGGCCCTTAATAAAATGCCAACGGCCCGAAGCGTTTTACCGCCTCGGGCTGTTGGTTTATCTTACCGTTACTATACTCTTTTACTGATTCTGTATAACTGTTGTTCCGTTGGTAGTTACTGCTACCTGTCCGCTACATGAGCCCGGATTACTGAAATCGTAGTACGAATATTGGTTTCCCATAGGGGTTTTCTTAACCGTATATTGTTGCCCCGAGATGTAGTAGTTACAAGCATTAGTGGTTTTAGCATTCTTTAGCAGAGGAGAGGTTATAACCAGGCTGTCGGTCTGGCCCGCAGCAAAAGAGCTTGTCCATCCGCCGGTAACCGAAAACTGCCAGTTTTGCGCAGGCGAAGAGCTTTCACCGCTCACCCATTCATATGCATAATTAATATTAAGGCTATCAGCTTGTATTTGCTGCGGCCCTAGTTTTGATAAAGTTGCACTTTGTAACAGAACCAGGTTGCCACTTCCGTTAGGCCCTATATTGGTAACGCTGATAATGCCGTTGATCAGGGTACCATTAAGGCTGTAGTTTTGCATGGTTACAGATATTACGTTATTTACAACCCTGATGTCCTGCGTAGCATAATTCATAACAACAACACCTGCCCGTACGTTGCCATCATTTCCAATACATTGGCCGGTATAAGTGTAAGTAATTGAGTTTGGCTTATCAATAGTATCTCTTACAATAGTTACACAGCTGTTTGAATCGATCCCCCCGGGGATAAGGCCCTTTTGATTTTTCTGAGACGAAAATACAAAGTTGTTAATATCCTTAATTAGCAAAGCAGTAACTTCGGCAGTATTGGCATCGCCTTTTGATTTAGTGCTGCTGTTTACAACCTTGGGGTGGATGCTTTCTTTTTGACACGAGTTAAGTGTTACTGCCGTAATAACCGACAGAACAAAGATTGAAAGCAAGGTGGCTTTTGTTATAGATTTGGTTTTCATTTTTTCTGATTTTAGAAATTTGTTTTTGTCCCTGACTTTACGCGCTACTATTAAAAAGGTTGCGTTATGCACATTGAGCGCACACACACAACACAGCTTGTAATACAAGAAGTGGTGAATTTGAAAGCCTATTTGCCTGTAAATGAGGCGCATTACATATAATCTGCTGTATAATATTGTAAAACTACAAGGCACAGGTTGTGTCTCACAAGTTACATATATACAGCTGTAATAATGCCTCTGACAAGGGCGTCTCGCTGTTGGTTTGGTAAATCTGTTATCTGGGTGCCTTTAATTTGTATAGCTGGTATTTATCCAGGGAAGCCTCCGTTTTTATAAACTTATTGCTAACCGGCTGATTGGTTCCGGCAATAAAATATTGGCAGGTGTCTTTATCGCTAAACGAAATTTCATCATACCGCATCATATAACACCTGAAACTCCAGTCCATCCACATTACATCCGGGGTTACACCTACAAACGAATTTCGGGGCACCAGTTTTTGTATGGTATAAACATCGTGTAACATTTCTTTATCTCGTTTTACCCTTCCCGCTAAAACTATAGTGGTAACAATACCCGCTATTAAAGCTATAAATGCAAACCTGGTAAGGCCGGTTTGCAATCCGGGCCTTTGATATAAATAATCCAGCCGGTAATTCAATCCATCTGCGATTAGCAAAGCCCAGGCAATGGCAAACATCGGCAGGGCCGGTATAAAATAAAAGTTGCGCTGCACAAGCGTTAGCATTAAAGGCAGCGATGCCGAAAACCCCAATAGAAGGAAAAGTGCAAAATTACCCCTGTTTATGTTGTTGCTTAGTTTTTGGGTTTTGTAAATAAGCAGCGCCACCACCATCATAATAAGCGGAGGAATCTGCTCGGTAAACAAACCAATAAGAATATAGAAGTGGTTGTTCTCTGTATGGTCATCAGATATCCGTTTCAGCATACGGCCAAAAAACCAGGTGTGCAGGGCTTCATTTGCAGAACTGTTTTGTAAAACCAGCCATACTATAATGGCTAAAACTGCAACAGCGCCCATGGTAGCAGCCACAGCTTTGCCGAAATTTATTTTCCGAACGGTGAGCCAATAAATAAAAAAGAAACCCGCCGGAAACAGGCCCGGTACTCCTTTACAAAACCCGGCCAGCAAAACACTGATACAGCCCAGGTAAAAATTTGGTGAGGTAAACAACCGGCCGGTACTTGCTGCACATAAAAAAAAATAAACGGCCGCAGTTGTAAAAACACCCATTGTGTTTTCCTGTATGTCGTTAGTATATGCCCAGAATACGATAGGCATAATTGCCCACATCAGCACAGGTAGCCACCATAACTGGTTTGTCTTTTGCCCCTCAAAAAGTTTGCGCCATATCAGTGCAATAAGTCCTGCCGTTAGCAAAAACATAAACAGGCAGTAAATACGTTCGGGGTAAATATTATTCAGCCCGAAAATTTTGAAGAATACAGATTGAATCAAAAATACCAGCGGAGGATGTTCATGAAAAGAATTTAAGCCAGCCACCGAATTTTGGGCCAGCACGGGATTCCAGAAAGTGCCTACACCCCGCGCAAGATTGCGGGCAACAGCAGCATACTGAATGCCATCTATAAACATGCCGTCCTGAAACAAATTAATACACAGCAGCCATACCACTACGGCCATTGTAAGAACAATAAACGGAAACTGCCGGCCTGAAAATATTTTTTGAAGAAACCCCATAATATAGAATCGGGCTAAAGTTATATGATTTAGCCGTTAGTTATTCCATATCCGGCACTCCTTCCTCAATCACCGGTGCCGTAGTATCGGCAGGCACCACCATTTGCAGGGCCGGGCCACTAAGTTTTACTCTCGGTATAAAATTGACAGTGTCGGCCGGGTTTAAAAAACCGCGTAAAACCAACCGGCCTTCAATTATTTTAAAGAAATCAGCCATGTAGGGTTTAATCTCTCCCTGCTTATCAAACTGATAACGGAAATATTTAGGGTTAGGGATTATGGCCGCCAGAAAAATACATTCCTGCAAACTTAAATCCGATGGTTTCTTATTGAAATAAAACCTGGCCGCTTCGGTAGCCCCATAAACATTGGGGCCCCACTCTATTACGTTCAGGTAAACTTCCATCATTCTTTCTTTGGGTACCAGCCCCAGGTTTTCTACCAGGTAAACAATAAGGGCTTCCTCCGCCTTGCGCGATATGGTTTTATTCCGGTTCAAAAAAACATTTTTAACCAGCTGCATGCTGATGGTACTACCGCCACGGGCAAACCGGTGTTGCTTATAGTTTTGGGCTATCGACTCGCGGAACGATTCAGCAACAAACCCCCGGTGCTGCATAAAAGATGGGTCTTCTGATTGAAGAATAGACTGATACAAACGGGGGTTAATCTGGCTGAAAGCTGTAAACTCCGGATTTTCCGGGCCCACCATAATGTGCCGGATGAACTGGTCGCCACTGAATGCATCATATACAAAGGGGTCGTTAATACGGGCGTAGTTTTCTGCACCCATATGAATAATATGAAAGTTCTTCCGTTTAAGTTGCGATTCAAATATCAGCGAATCGGGTTGGCTGGTATTTATTTTAAACTGCAGCTCGTAGGCCAGTGTACCACTGCACGAAATCCCCTTTAGGGTATTAAACATACCTCCGGGCAAAGCATTGAAAAAAGTATCAGAAGCTGTTTCGGGCATGCTTATGTTCAATGCAAAAACGGTATCCGGTTTGGTTTGATAGCTGGTGAATATTTTAAAAGAGGCATGGTTTAACGTTGCGATCGAAGATGAGTCCAGCTCAAACCCGTTTTCATTTATTTTGAGGATGCCATTAAATTTTGCCGCTACAAAAACTACATCTTCCTTAGCCAGCCTCCAGTGATTGATTTGAAAATTCCGGACAACAACATCCGGCGATATCTGCAACTCATCTCCATTATCGCTCCATTTTACATCGGCAGTAACAGATTGAAAGCGGCATTTAAAACCATGTACAGCATCCAGAAAAGGTAGATAGCACAGGCCTCTGTCCTTGTGTTCAAAATTAACGTGTATTTCCCTTTGGCTTGTTACCGCGCCATTGAGTGCCACAGTATCGTCCAGTAGCTGATTAATAAGCTGACCTGACAGATTATGACCATCGTATACCATTTCTGGAACGCAAATCTGTTCAGCAAAAGCCGTATCGCGGTAATTTATATGCAAATCCGTTATTTGGAAAGAAGTATTAAGCACACGCAAAAACCTGTCTTTCAAATTGACGGCCCTCACATAATAATTCATCTTACCGCCACCTGTGCTTTTCGCTACCGTACTATCTCCCTTTAAAAACATCAGGTTGCTGTGTTCAGGCAGATTGTAAGCGGTAACTATGGCGCCATCTATCTTAATTTCGTTAAAGGCAATTTTACCCAGCAGCAAGCGCAAAAAGGATGGCTTAATTTCAACTTCCTTTATTACAAACAAGGTATCGGCCCCCTCGGGTTGTACCATAATGCCGGATATTTGAATCCGGTTCCATGAGGCAAGTTTTATTTCAGCCGCATTAAGGTCAAGGTAGTATAATGATTTGAGATGAGCCTGTTCGCGTTTAAATGCCCATTGCAAAAGGTTATTGCGGCATACAAGGGCAACTATAAATAATACAACTACTAAAAGAATCACCAGCCTTACGGCCCCCATTCGTTTCATGGGGCGAAAGTAGTGGGATTATGGGTTTACTCCATATCCCAAATCTTAATCTCGTATTTCTTATGCTCCTTATTGGTAAGCCGGGCATCGCGCAGCCATGGGTTAAGTGTTTTTATATGCTTGTATTTTAGCCCGAACTGGGCCGCAAAATCGGCTATGCTGGCTATGGGTGTATCCACCTCTACTACTTTGTATTTATAAGGTGCATATAAGTCATCCGCCCCAAGATCGAAACCAGCTTTCCTGGGATTACTGAAAATTATTTTCATGGCCAGCATCCTGAAAACATAGCGTGATGTTTCAGGGTTAAAATACATGTCGTAATAGTTATTCATCTTTTGCTCCTTAGCCCTTAGCATCATGCCACCCAGGCCCATGTTATATGATGCCGCTGCCATGGTCCAGCTGCCAAGTTTTTCTTTGGCATCTTTAAGGTAGGTACAGGCGGCCTTTGTGGCTTTTTCGTTGTTAAAGCGTTCGTCTACTTCATCATTCATTTCAATATCATATGCTTTGGCTGTTCCCTTTACAAACTGCCAAAAGCCTACCGCCCCTGCCGGTGATGCTTCCAGCCTGAAGTTACTTTCAACCAAAGCCATATATTTAAAATCGGCAGGCACTCCGTTATCAGTCAGCACCTTTTCAATTTCCGGAAAATACCGGTTGGCCATTTTCATACCTAAAATGGTGTTACTGTGCCAGTAACTGTTTATCACCAGCTCGCGCTCCAGGCGTTCTTTTACTTCCGGGTCTTCCAGCGGCACACGTTCTCCGGCAAAGTACAATTCGCCTTCAACTTTAATGGGGTGCGAACCGTGTAAAGTGTCGGCCAAGCTGAGCCATTTAATGCCTGGGCATTCGTTTTTGGCTTGTGTAAAAATGTTGGTTGTTCCGGCCGATTGGATGGCAATAATGGCAGCCGATGCCGCGCCTATTACAAGGCATAATGCCAGTACAGGCATCCAGTATTTTTTGTTGATGTTCAATACACAGAATTTAATCAACTGATTTTTTAAAAACAGGTACGGTTGAGCAGGGCTCGCCATACATTACCGCTCGTGCAATATTAGCTAATTGCTGTGTTATCTGCACAAATGCAGCTTCAGGCACCTTCCGGTCGCCGCAACCTTTAACCACTACACGCTGACCTTTAAATTGCTCCGCATCCAGCTTAGCAACGTTATGCAACAAAAATATTTCTGCAGCCTGTTCGGTATTGCTGAAAGCAATATCCACGGCATAAGGCGCAAGTTCGGCGCTTAAAACCATATAGGCCCACATGGGTATAATGGCATTCGTAGTACAATGCAGCGCTACGTATTTGCTTTTGTACTGGCTCCAGTCGGTATTTTTAACAGCCTCTCTGAAATCCGCTTCGCGCAGTATCAGGCCTTTAAACAGATAATCCTTTAAATCAATTAAAGCCAGGTCTTCCGGCTTCGGAAAGTACTCTTCCAGGTCTAGAGTTATCAGCGCTTTTTGGGCAACCTTATTTACAAGGGGCTTGGTGGTATCAGTCATAAATTATTTTGCCTTACGGCTGCAAAGGTAAACAACAATTCCAGTGGTTTGGTTTATGCCTGGCCCTTAAACAGAAACAGTTCCGGCAAAGCGGAACTGTTTCTGTTTGTTATTTCCCTTCCGGGTTATTTTTGTTTAGAAGAAATCAAACCTGTTATCGTCAATGCTGGCAAGTTTCTTTTCTACGTCCTGCGCGTATCTTGCCTTGTTTTGCAGCTGTTGCTTTAACTGGTAAGTATACATGCTGTAATCGGTAGATTTAACCGGCTCCTGTATGGCAATGGTTTGGGTTACATATACACCACCGTTACCTTTTACCGGTTGCGATAATTTGCCAACTGCAGTAACCAAAGCTGTTGCCACTACTTTAGGTTCAAACGCACCATTTAATGCCGGGCGGGCAAAAGAAACCTTGTCGGCTTCAGTAGCGCTTTTAGCAAGTTTAGAGGCTAGTTCATCAATATTAGCCGCCTTGGCATCTGTTACCTTTTTTGATAAGATATCAAATTTCTTTTCTCTGATTACTTCCGGCTTTACAACGTCGCGCACTGCGTCAACATCTGGCAAGCCTTTAGGCCTTACTACTTCAAGCAATGCAACAACGTGTTTCTTCTCCACAGTATATACCGGAGAGATATCGCCCTTTTTAGCACCAAACACCCATTTAATCATATCACGGGCGCTGCCAAGTCCTGCAATATCAAAGGCATCTTTCTTAACGGCATTTACTGTTTTCATATTCAGCTTTTCGCCTGCAGCTTTAAACTTGGCATCGCTTTGGTTATCGGCGGCAAAATTGGTAGCTGTGCTGTAAATATTTCTTTCGGTTTCAGGTGTTGGCTGTATTTCCTTGGTTAAATAAGAAACCAATACTGCCGATACAGTAGGCTTGTCTTCTATTACCTGCACCAGGTGAATTGCGTTTTCAGTCTGGTTAGGCACTTTATATACTTTGCCTTTTTGGGCATGGAAGAAAATAAGGTCATTATATCCTTTCTCTTTTTCGCCGCGCTTTACCCAGCCTAAATCACCACCTCTCATTTTACTTGCCTGGTCGCTTGAATAATTAAATGCCATCTGGCCAAAATCTGCGTGTAACGAATCAATGGCTTTGTAAATGCTGTCAATCTGTTTAAATATAACGTTAGCCTGCTCCTGCGAAGTAATGCCTGCAAATGAAAAAGCAATATCGCGCACATGCACTGAATCCGAAATCAGCTTTCTATCGCTGATTTTAGCCAGTTTGAAAGAGCCATTATCTACATACGGCCCAACTATGGTGCCTACCTTAACCGTAAAGAATGAATCTTTAACTGATGCCGGAGCCATCACCTTGTCTTTTTCGTAGTAAGCAGCGTCAAAAGGAGTTTCAGAATACAGTTTCACAAAAACCGAGTCGTCAGATGCCGTTTTGCCAGATGCAAACTCAGCGCGTTTTTCTTCCAGGTATTGAACAGTTTTAGCGGAGTCGCCGGATGAAGCTGCAATGTCGAAAGTAACATAATCAATCTTGCGGGTTTCTTCGTCTTGTTTAAAACGGGCAGCATGCTCGTCAACAAATTTTTTAATGTCGTCATCGCTCACCTTAACATCAGCATCATTTACATCGCTGTAAGGCAGTTGAACATATTTAAAGTCTACCAGGCGATTCTGGTCGTTGTAGGTCATTTCACCCATCCACGAAGGCACATAAAAGCTTTTCGAAATCAGGTTGCTGTACTTGGCTTGAAACTGGCCTTGTTTAAGCATGTTCTCAAAATTAAGCCACTGTCTTCTAACGGTTCCGGGCTCAACGCCTTCAGGGTCCTGGTCTAAGCGGCTTAAATACATGCGTACCAGGCTTGGGTCAAACTGGCCGGTTTGAGGATTTCTGAATTGTCCGTTCTGCTGAATGTAAGGCGATGCGTTTACGCCAGTAGCCAGTTCATTCATTTCATCGGGCGTAACGTTAATACCCAGCTTGTCGTAAATTTTATTGAAAATAATATCATTTACCATTTGGTTCCAGGTCTGCGTGCGGATGTTGTTACGCTGGTCGTCGGTCATAGCTTGCTGGCCGCGCATCTGGTCTTCAGTGGTCTTTACGTTTTCTTCGTATTTCTTGGTAAAATCGTTGTAAGTGATTTTCTCGCCGTTTACTTTACCTATAGAATCTTTTCTACCCTTCAGCACGCTGAACTGAGAATTAGTGGCATCCATTACCAGGAACCCCACAATTGAAGCGCCTATCAGAAAGATGAGTAATCCTGAGCGCTGACGTATTTTACCTATTACTGCCATGTACCTGTTTTTTAAAAGGACGGCAAATTAAAGGTAAAAAGTCCGAAAATGAAAGGGGGACAGGCATTTGGTTGGGTTTAATCAATACGAAATCATATAATTATTTGAAAAAACCAGCCATTTGGTGCCCGGCAACAGACAAAATTGCTTTAAGGCACATAAAAGAACTTTGCCCAATCTTACACCGTACTACCCCAAAATTAGGCAACGATATACTACAATAACCCACAGCCTTAAAATGAAAAAAATACCTTATATTTTACTAGTCGGCATCCTTATAGTTAATTGTTGTGGGGACAAGGATATTACGTGTGGGGTCCACGACACCACAAAAACGAGTGCTGTGGGTGTGTCGAAAGGCATCCTCATAGATGGCGTAGCCATAAAGATAAAGTTTCGCACCACGCGTTTCATTAATTACCATATTCCATTGCTCCCTAGTAATTGTTTCACTAATAGCAGGGGATTTTGTATTTCCAAAAACTACGCCTCCAGTCTGTTGCATTGCGCTAATTTCAATCTTCTTGGGATAAGGCTCGATATTTCCTATATACCAATTAGATGCTGCTCTGAAATTATATGCTGGTGTCTTACCCCCATTGTGCCAGTCGGCCCGTATCCATATACTCGAATCAGGATTTACATTAACCGTAAAATTATCAATTTGAACAAAAGCCCGATTTTCTATTTCGGTAGCTTTTTGGAATGTTTTCGTATAGCCTTGGCTGGTGGCTACAGCGGCATTTGTGGCATCAGCGGTTCTATTTGCAGCAGCCAGGAATGCGCTATCCTTTCGCCCACCATCAGCAACCGATTGTTGGGTCAATTCGAGGGACTTATTAGTAAGACTCAAAGACCGGGCGGCGATAATTACTGCACAAATAGTTCCGATTGCCATGATAACATTAGCAAATGTGGATATAATTGGGTGATTTCTGTTTACCCAATTCTCGGTTTTCTTGTCGCTTGGCTGGTTGGGTCTGTTTTCTTGTTCGCTGTTATCTGCCTCATTATTTACAGCATTATTAACCCGTGTATCGACAGGCATTTCAATCGGTTTAACTTTTTCGGGTTGTTGGGTATCATCCCCTTGTGTTATATCATCTGGCATATAGCTTCAATTATGGCGGATATTGCAATGCAATAAACCTACATATTTTTTGGCTTGTTTCGCTTCTTTTTAGCCTGTTTCATTGCCTCATCAACTACTTTCTTGGGAGTTGTCGCAACGATGCGTAACGCCTCCTCAAACGATAACGCGCCCTCCTCTGGTGGCGGCGCGTCTTTTGGTGTTTTGCTTTTAGTTTTCATTATTCAGCTATTAATTGAGCGTATGTTAATCTGGTGTTGCAAAGGGATAACATTTTATCAAATCTGTTTGCTTCTGTGCATTTGCGGTTATTAAAACGAAATTCAAATTCATCAATGTATTTATCTAGGTGCTTATCGCTTACTTGGTGATAAATTCCGATAATTCCTCTCTTAAAGATACTCCAAAAATTTTCAATTCCGTTAGTATGAAAGCCGTTTTTGCAATATTGGCCTTTGGAGTGGTTTACGCTTTTGTGGGTATAGTTTTGTTGTAGCTTACGATACGATTTGTAATCATCGGTAACAATAGTTATGCCCGGCTGTATGTTCTTTTCAATAATACCTGTTAATGTTTCGGTTGTCGTATTTTGAACCACTTCGGCTTTAACCATACCACCGGTAACAATCATTCCAAAAACCGCCGTTTTTTCTGCTGCGCCAGCTTTTGCTTTCATTGGTAATCCTTGTGCCCTGCGGCTTAACATGCGTTCAACCTTATCTGTTTTGCCTTGGTGTCTATTTTTTTCTTTGCCCCCTACATAGGTTTCATCGCATTGTATAGTATCGGTGGATGTGTAATTGAAAGAACCAGATTTTAAAGCGAAGCGAACACGCTGCAAAACAAACCATGCTGATTTTTGGGTTATAGAAATGTCCTTTGCTAATTGGTGTGATGAAATACCTTTTTTATGTGAGGTAAGAATGTAAACGGCGGCAAACCATTTTTGTAAAGGAATAGCACTGTTTTCAAAAATTGTACCCTTGGTTGCTGAAAACTGTTTGCGACAACCAGCACATTTAAAACGTTTTGTTGCTCCCTTTAAGGTGTAAATTTTATCGTGGTTACAGTGAACGCATGTTATATTTCCGTTCCAACGCATTTGTATTAAATGTTCTGTTGCAACTACTTCATCTGCGAAGTGTGTGATAACTTGAATAAGGTTGTTAAACTGTGCCATGTGCTTCGATTATGAAACAAATGTAAGTTTACTTTTTGGGTTAAACAAGTATCTTACAAAATATTTTCAGATTTAATTTGTTAAAAATAAACGTGGGTTATTGTAGTATATCGTTGCCCAAAATTAAATCCCGAAGAGGTTTTGGGGCATCTAACCTCTTCATTTTAAGCCCGGTTTGTGAAAAAAATGTTCACGCCTTTTCAGGATTCTTTTTAAAACAGCCCTTTCTCCCCATTAATTTTTTAAACCGGCAATGCCGGTATTCCGGGCTGAAACCCTGTGCCGGTAACCGTTTGGGCAAATTACCGGCGGTCTTTTAAGTTTCATAAAGTTATTTTTAATGCCATACGATGAAACCCGCAGTTATCAACACTTTCAGCCTGTTTAATGATTTGGAAAAGCGCTGGCCGCCATTATCTTTGTTACACAAAATTTCTCTCACACAAAAAAAACCCTGTCATGAACAAAGGAGAACTGATCGACAAGATCGCCAAGGACACCAAACTTACCAAAAGACAATCTTCAGACGCGTTAAACGCGGTTTTAAGCGCCGTTACCACCACCCTGGGCAAAGGCGGAAAGGTTACTTTAGTAGGATTTGGTACCTTCTCAGTTTCAAAACGCGCATCGCGCAAAGGCCGCAACCCCCGCACTAACAAAGAAATTACCATCAAAGCCAAGAAAGTTGCAAAATTTAAAGCCGGCGTTGAGCTTGCCAAAAAAGTAAATAAAGGGTAATCATTTTTCCCTTTTAAAACGCCCTGAAGCCATTGGTTTCGGGGCGTTTTGGTTGGTAATTACTACTCTGACAGACCACGGGGATTTTTGACCTTACTTTTTGAATATATTCTTTAGCATTGCTTCGGCATGCTTATTCATAGACTTTTTCATGGCTTCGTTTAGAAATTTACCATGCTCATTACAGCACGGCTTTAGGCTTAATTTATCGCCAGATATTGTAATGGTTGTGCGCTCATTGCACTTGTTACATTTTAGCCTCTCCAAATCCCTTTTCACTGATTGCAGTAAATCGCTCATTTTATATATTTAGACAGTGAATATATATAAATCTGAGCGGGCTATTTTTCCAAGTCACTTTCAGCCCAATTTATTTTAAGTGTTGTATCTTTGTGGGGTAATTAAGGAATATCCTCACGGTTTCCCGATACCCACAAAGAGGGATTATACCTACGATTATTGAGTATTTTACCGGGGGTTAGATATCAAAAACAAATTGCAAATTACATCTGCAATTTGTTGTTACTGGTAAAAAAAATACTTTTACCAACAAATGACCGTTTTAAGTGTTTATCAAACTACTGCGCACAGAGGTACAATCCTAACATCTCCTATTTATGGTGAAGGAGCGGAAATGTGGCTAGGGGACGGGTATTATTTTTGGCAGGACAAGGAGTTTGCAATGGCGTGGGGATTTGATAAAAAATGTCAAGAAGAGGGGAACATTGGTAAGAAATTTGACGTATATACGTCTGAACTGAAGTTTGCGTCGTTTGAAACGGATTTTATTGACACCGTTTTTAACAAAGAGGATTATGAATTTTTTTGTGGCAGCATAGAGCGTTTTGCAAGAAATTACTCTCAGAGGTATGGGCGGAAACCGACACTAGAACAGTTTAATAATTTTACTAAAGACCAAAAAATATGGGGCACTGTTAAGGCTATTAGGTTTCAAGACCTGCCAGCCAACGATAAAAAGGATTTCTTACACGTAAAAGGGTTTCCGTATAAGAAAAGAATTCAAATTGTAGTATACGACAAGTTGGTAATTCACAATTTTAAGTTTTATTTGCAGCGTAAATGTTCAGACTTATAAAAATAGGCATATGGGAAAGTGGGATAAATTAAACAAAGAGTTAGATGATGTTTTGGCACGTCTAACTGACGAAGATTGGGACAAGTGGTACGCCAATCAGAGGCAAAATCAATTATCTAGAAGAGAGGTGGAGAACAAAAGCAGACTTTGGGAGGCGGTGCAGCATTATTGCAATGAAGCGCACAATGCGGTTGTGTACCGATGGGACCAAAATCTCCCATTTAATCAAAAAATAACGGCTCCAAATTCTTTGGAGCCTTTTTTTTTGCTAAACTCGCACTATGAATGAACCAAAACCAGCAGCGTTTTCCTTTCAAAAATTCCAGATTCTTAAATTCTCATTCAGTGAACCGTTAACGGATGAGGGAGAAATTGGATTAGAATTTTCGCCATCTGGTAAATACTTCCCTTCAACGGGAATTTTTGAGATACATATGGATTTTGGGGCTTCTCAGATTTTATCTAAAGACAAACCAGGGACTCCGATCATTGACGCTTACTACATTGCGACCTTTCTATTTGAAGAGTCTATACCATTTGAAAGCATTCCGTCTTTTTTTTATGTCAACTCAATAGCTATTTCATTTCCGTATCTAAGGGCTTTTATTAGTACTCTCACCCTTCAGGCAAATGTCAAATTATTAATGCTGCCTTTAATGAATCTTACTGGGCTAGAAGCGAATTTGAAAGAAAATACTAAAGTTGCCGAATAAAATATTTTTATTATTCCGCTATCAATTCCTTATACTGCAAACTGCCATTACAATTCCTTAGCACGTTGGCAAACCTTTCGTCCTGCGTTAATGCCCTGCTATTATACCTGTAACTCGCTTCTGAACAATATCTCTGCAAATGTTTCGGGCTAACTTGGTGGTGTATACCTACAATTTGACGTTTAAGGAGCGACCAAAATCCCTCTATTGTATTAGTATGAACATTACCGCGAACATATTCAAACGTTCCGTGCTGAACTGAATCGTGTGTATAATTCAGCCTATCAAGTCCTTTGTAGGCGGTATGCTCGTCTGTGTATACAGTTGAACCCTGCTTAACGTTATCAGCAATAAAGCTTTTTAATGTATCGCCTTTCGCATTTGGTACAACCTTAGTAACAACATTACCACCACGTTCTACCATACCGGCTACCATAGTTTTACCAACGCCACCGCCAAGACCTTTAAAAGTGCCTGCTTTCTTTGCTTCGTGTCTTAACCGTTGTTGGTATCTGCTTCTGTGCTTATTGGTTTCTTTGCCACCTACAAATGTTTCGTCCGCCTCTACCATATTGCTTAACACCTCTGGAGCGTTATTAGCCAGCATAGCGCGAACCTTATGATTTAATAGCCATGCAGCCTTTTGGCTTATATCAAGCAGGTTTGCCAGTTGCAAAGAGCTTATGCCCTTACTGTGAACTGAAAGCACATACACGGCTAAGAATATCTTTGTTAGTGGTAGTTTACGGTCTTGGTAAACGGTGCCAACGGTTACGCTGAATTTCTTTCTGCATTGTTTTTCCCTGCACTTGAATACACCGGTATTGTTCGCAAACCTGCAAACATTGATAGAACCACAGTGAGGGCAGGCGGGTGTACCGTTCCAACGTTGTTCCTCTAAGTATAATCTGCACTTTTCGTCAGTGTCAAACTCTTTGGCGAATTGTAGTATTGATTTGAAAGTTTTCATTGTATTACTTTGTATTACGTTATGGATAAAAAAATATCACTTGCCTTTACCAGCAAGTTTTTCAAGTTGCAAGCGGATATAGTCGCTTAGTTTACGGCTGTCCTTATCTGCCATCACTTGCAGCTTCTTTTTGAGGTCTTCCTCTACCCGTATTATGATTGTTGTGTCTTTCATACTGCAATTATACAACGTAATACATTGTAATGCAAATTTAATTTGTTAAAAATTCGGTTTGGTCTGGTTTTGGAAAAATACTTAAGGAAATATGTACATAATTAAAAATGTACATTATTTTTGATTGGTCTAAGTAAATAGGCAATCAACAGAGGTATAAAAGATGAGCACTAAATCCATTGAGGAATTACTAAAGCAGAATGAATATGATAGGGAAACCCTATTGCGCTATGCTGAATTAAAGCAGCGAATGGGGCTTAGTGATTCGGTAGACCTTAGGAGAGAAAATAAGCTAAAGACAGGGCTAAAGGACGTTATTATTAAATTCCTGGACGAGCATGACGGATTTTATGATCGGACAACGATTGCAAACGCCATACACCCACAATTCCCAACCGATACATTAGAGGTGTTACTCGGGAAAGTTTCCAATGCACTTACAAAAGATAGAGGGATAGCAAAGCCGG
>CAISWS010000272.1 GCA_903889265.1 uncultured Bacteroidota bacterium | reverse complement strand
TGGCCCGATTTACCTTTAAATGCCTTTAATTCAGGACGTTACCAACGCTAAAATGTTAGAAAAACAGGGTTTGGAATTTAAAGAATAATGATGCATATTTGCGCTCCCAAAATAAAAAGTCATGAGCAAGGTATGTGAATTAACAGGTAAGCGCCCAATGTTTGGCAATTCAGTTTCGCACTCAAATGCGAAAACCAAACGCAAGTTTTTACCCAACTTGAAGAAAAAGAAATTCTTTATCCCCGAACTGGATGAATGGATTGAATTAAAAGTTTCTGTAGCTGCCCTGCGCACTATTAACAAGAAAGGTATTTATCCTTACTTAAAGGAACTGGCTAAAAAAGGCGAAATTAAATTGAATTAATAATTGTTCAACTAACAGACAATGGCAAAGAAATCAAAAGGCAACAGAATACAGGTTATTCTTGAATGCACCGAGCAAAGAGCTGCGGGCATAGCGGGAAGCAGCCGTTATATGACCTATAAAAACCGCAAAACAACTACCGAAAGACTGGAGTTGAAGAAGTACAATCCATTTTTGAAGAAAGTAACTGTACATAAAGAAATTAAATAATTGACCCATGGCAAAAATTTCAAAGAACGCGAGAACTGACCGTGCTACCGTAGTAGGTTCTAAGGATTACGTTAAAGTAATTAAAGCGGTAAAAGGCAAAACAAACAAATACTCTTTCCTTGAGAAGATAGTTCACAAGGATAAGGTTCAGGATTTTTTAGCCGGAAAAGAGTAATTTCTGGCTGTGAAAACTATATCATAAAGCATCTTTCGTAATGAGAGATGCTTTTTTCATTAAATAATGCCCTGTTTATTTCGTCATGTAGACCAGAACGGGACTAAAAATATTGATCCTTGCAGGATTAAAGGTTATGGGATTATTCAGCTTTTTTACCAAAGAACATAAGGAAGACCTTGATAAGGGCCTGGAAAAAACCAAAGAAGGCTTTTTCAGCAAGCTAACCAAGGCTGTTGCAGGCAAATCGAAGATTGATGAAGAAGTGCTTGACCGGCTGGAGGAAGCCCTTATATCTTCTGATGTAGGCCTTCAGACTACCATCAAAATAATCAAACGTATTGAAGAGCGTGCAGCCAAAGATAAGTTTGTTACCACCTCGGAAATGAACAAGCTGATACGCGAAGAAATAGAGCGCATACTTGCCGAAAATAAGAACGAGGATCAGGAGAACTTTGATACCCCTGTGGGTATAAAACCCTATGTTATAATGGTAGTGGGGGTTAACGGGGTGGGTAAAACCACCACCATTGGCAAACTGGCCTACCAGTTTAAAAAGGCAGGCAAAAAGGTTTTGGTAGGTGCCGGCGATACTTTCAGGGCGGCAGCCATTGACCAACTACAGATTTGGGCAAGCAGGGCTGATGTTGAAATAGTAAAAAGCCAGATGAATGCCGACCCGGCTTCTGTGGCTTTTCAGGCGGTGGAAAGGGCAGTGGCCATTGAGGCGGATGTTGTGTTAATTGATACCGCAGGCCGCTTGCATAACAGGGTGGATTTAATGAATGAGCTTACCAAAATACGTCGCGTTATGCAGAAGGTAATACCTGATGCACCGCATGAAGTATTGCTTGTTTTGGATGGTTCTACCGGTCAGAATGCGGTTGAGCAGGCCAAACAGTTTACCGCCGCAACACAGGTAACGGCTTTGGCAATTACTAAACTGGATGGCACTGCAAAAGGTGGAGTAGTGCTGGGCATAAGCGACCAGTTTAACATACCCGTAAAATACATTGGGGTAGGAGAGCAGATGGATAAGCTGCAGGTATTTAATAAGAAATTATTTGTTGAAACTTTGTTCAAAGGGGCGTAATTACAAATACAGTTCACGCAAAGTACGCTAAGTAACAGCCTGAGAACCGCAAAGATTTTTGCTCTGTGCTCTTTGCGTTGTATTTTCTTTGCGACCTTTGCGTGAACGGCTGTTTAATTGATAATATGAAGACTAAGGCGATTAAAAAAGATAAGGTAAGTGTTATAACACTGGGTTGTTCTAAAAACCTGGTGGATAGCGAGGTACTGATGAGCCAGTTGCAACATGGCGGCTATGATGTACAGCACGATAAGTGGAATAAGGGCAGAAACATTGTAATTGTAAATACCTGTGGTTTTATTGATCGCGCTAAAGAGGAATCAATAAACACCATACTTGATTATGCCGATGCCAAGAACGCGGGTAAGATTGAAAAACTATATGTTACCGGTTGCCTGAGTCAGCGCTATAAGGATAATCTGGAAACCGAGATACCCGAAGTAGATGCTTTTTTTGGAACGCTGGAATTGCCACGCCTGCTTAAAACTTTGAAAGTTGATTATAAGCACGAATTGATTGGTGAGCGGTTTTTAACCACGCCGGTTCATTATGCCTATCTGAAGATATCCGAAGGTTGTAATCGTACCTGCTCTTTTTGTGCTATACCCTTAATGCGTGGCAAACATATTTCTCGCGCCATTGAAGACCTGGTTGCTGAGGCTAAGAATTTGGCCGGACAAGGGGTAAAAGAGCTGATATTAATAGCACAGGAGCTGACTTTTTACGGACTTGATATTTATAAAAAACGCCGCTTGCCCGAGTTGCTGGCTGAGCTTTCGAAAGTGGATGGGATTGAATGGATAAGGCTGCATTACGCCTATCCGGCGCAGTTTCCTCTGGAGATTATAGATGCTATTGCTGAAAACGAAAAGGTATGCCACTATTTGGATATGCCTTTACAACATGCCAGCGATAACATACTTACTGCCATGCGCCGTAATATTACCAATGCCGAAACACTGGACCTGATTGCACAGATAAGGGCTAAAGTGCCTGATATTGCTATCCGCACCACCATGCTGGTTGGTTTCCCCGGAGAAACTGAGCAGGATTTTGAAGACCTTAAAACTTTTATTGAAAAGGTAAGATTCGACCGGTTGGGAGTGTTCACATACTCGCACGAGGAAAGCACCCGGGCGCATATTCATGCTGATGATATTCCCGAGGAACTAAAGCAGGAAAGGGCGGCGGAACTAATGAGCATACAGGAACAGATAAGCAACGAACTAAACCAAAAGAAAATAGGCCATACCTATAAAGTTTTATTTGACCGTAAAGAAGGCGGTTACTTTATTGGCCGCACTGAATTCGACTCGCCCGAAGTTGATAACGAAGTATTAGTGCCCGCCAAAGAAGCATATGTCCGTGTAGGTGATTTTGCGAATGTGAAAATTACCAGTGCCGAGGAATTTGATTTGTATGGGGAGTTGGTGTAATATAATTGGTGATTTTGACTGCCTTATTAAAGTGATTAAATCAGAAATAAAAAAGCCTCTGCGCAATTAATCGCAGAGGCTTTTTTATCATGTTATATGCTTAGTAGGTGAGGGTTATGTATCCGTTGCCGGCTTCGTATCCAGCTGTTACAGTAAAACTCGTGACGCCAGCGCCACCGGTAAAGCTGTAACCGCCGCCACCGCCACCGCCTGCGCCACCGCTACCACCATAGTAACCACCGCCACCACCGCCGCCACCTTCGTAGGTACAGTTAATTGTAGAGGCTTCAACTCCGTTACCACCTTTGGCAAGTGTGCCCGCGCCGCTTGCAACTTCGCCTACCGGGCATCCGTCATAAAGTGTAGCAGCTCCACCGGTAGTTAATGTTCCACTATGGCCTGCCTCGGCATTTGAATTGCTAGTGGCACCATTGGTTCCGGGTTGGCCACCATTTCCTCCGTTTACTATGCTGGCATCTGTTGCTCCGCAACCACCACCGGCACCGGCCATTAAAACAACGTTGGTTAGCAATGTGCCGTTGACCCTTATGTCAGTTGCACCGCCGCCGCCGCCGCCAGCACCATATCCCGGTGTTGTTGAGAAATCTGTGTTTGCGTCACCCAAACCATTGCCCCCGCTTGCATCGCCGCCGATACCGCCAATACCTCCTAACGCAACGGAATAGCTGTTAGCCGGGGTTCCGCCCTGACCACCTACGTTCAGATACAGGATATCGCCCGGGTTAACGGATAACGTTGCCTTGATGCGGGCACCTTTGCCCGGAGTTCCGCCAGCCGGGTCAATTGAAGCCTGTCCACCGGCTGCGCCTGCCATATCGATGGTAACCGTATTGATACCTGAGGGAACAGTGAATGTATTATTTGACGCAGTGTTATACGTGATGGTTCCATGGGTTACTGCTGTTGTGGGCCCCGCAAAACTTCTACTCAACTCTACCCATTGGGTATTCACCGCATCATAAATCAGGAAGATATTGGAGTTGTTAGTAGTAAAATTCATGTTAGAACCATTATTTAAGCGGCAGGGGACAGCGCCGGTAATTACTGAATCGCTAGGTAGACGGGCCTGGTTTATTGAGTTGCTCATTTGGATAATCAGATGCTGGCCGGGGCTTCCGGCGGGTAGATAAAATACAGCATTTGCTGCTGCTGAAATGGTTGAGCTTATCAACAAGTAGGTGGTAGCCGAAATAGTTGAAGATGAGGCCAGCAATGCACCATTTGATACGGCAATTGCACTGCCAGGCATGGTAGATAAAGAACCGTTAACGCTTAATTTAGCGGCGGGAGTTGTTGTTCCGATCCCCACGTTGGCGCCGTTATTGAATATGTTGCTGCTATTTAGCACCCATTGGAAGCCGTTCCAGTAAGTTGTATTTCCTGTAGCGCCTCCGGCAGATAATAAGCCCGTAGCGCCGTTGGCTCCCGTTTGGCCGGCTGCACCTGTTGAACCGTTATTTCCGGTTGGGCCATTGGCTCCTGTAATACCTGCATTGCCTGTAGGGCCGGTTGCACCTGTAGTTCCGCTCCCCGAGCTATAGCCTGTGGGGCCTGCTATCCCCGCTGCCCCGGTAGGGCCGGTAATTCCAATTCCATTACTACCAGTAGGGCCCGCGACGCCGGTTGCTCCAATAAGCCCTGCAGTTCCTGTGGCACCTGTAGTGCCATTTGTGCCGTTGTTCCCGGTTGGTCCGGTAACTCCAATTCCGTTATTGCCTGTTGCACCAGTGGCACCATTGATTCCGGTGGGCCCAGCTGTACCTGTTTCTCCATTAAGCCCTGCTATTCCCGTTGGCCCCGTAATTCCGACTCCATTAACGCCGGTAGCGCCGGTAACACCGTTAATCCCATTAGTTCCACTAGGTCCTGTGCCCCCGGTTGCTCCTTGTGTTCCTGTGGCACCTGCAACTCCGTTAGTTCCTGTCGGCCCCGTAATTCCAATTCCATTAATGCCAGTAGCACCAGTAACCCCGTTAATCCCGTTAGTTCCCGTAGGTCCTGTTAATCCGGTTGCTCCGTCTATTCCTGTTGCACCTGCGATCCCATTGGTTCCCGTGGGACCGGTAATTCCAATTCCATTAATGCCAGGTGCACCAGTAACACCGTTAACCCCATTGATTCCGCTTGGCCCTGCAATCCCGGTTGCTCCGGCTGTTCCTGCTGCGCCTGTAACACCGTTGGCTCCTGTTGGCCCGGTTATTCCGATACCATTAGCACCTGTAGCACCCATGGCGCCGGTTGCCCCAAGCGACCCAGCTATTCCGGTTGCTCCGGTAAGTCCATTGGTTCCAGTAGCCCCTCTATTACCCGTTAGGCCTGCCAAGCCCGTGGCTCCGGTTATTCCCTGTAAGCCCTGCAAACCTGTAACTCCGGTGGCACCTGGCAAACTTAGCCCTGTTGGGCCCGCGATGCCCGTGGCCCCAATTGGACCTTGTGCGCCCTGGGCACCGGTTGGCCCTGTCTGGCCCGAAGATGAATTACCTGCAAATAAGGCGTAAGGCACACTCAATAACTGAGATGCACCCATGCTGGTATAATTAGTTCCTCCGTTTGGATCAATTTCTACCTGAAGGTATTTTGCCCCGGAAGACCAGTTCACTACTGAAAGATTAGACACGCTACCAATCTGACAGGTAATTAACCCGAACTGATTGGTTACTGCGGTGGAGGACTCCGTAAATACCACAGCTCCGGTATCTGTTAAATTATGAATTATGAAACGGACACTAACCGCCGTATTAGCCGGAAGAGGTTGACCCAGTGAAGTACGAACCACAGACTGGTAATTAATTTGCTGAGGGGCCTGCGATTGTGCCTGATTGCAGGCCAGAATAAATAATAACGTGCAGAGTAAAATTTGCTTCATGTATAAGCTGCTTTAGAATGTTGTTGGTTGAAATACCTATTAAATAAAATCAGTGACTTCACAGAATATGACAAAAGGGGAGGAGGGGAATTAACTAAAACGGGTACAAACCTTAAAATGGAAATGCCGGAAACATCGTTGGGGAGAAAGTTTCAGTTTCAAAAATAACAGAAATTTTTAGTTGACTTATTTATTTTTCTAAAATTTAGAACAGGAGGTTAAGGGGCTAGGCGTTGTTTGGTTGCTGTTATTGTCACGGACAGAGTCGTTTTTCTCAAGAAAGGTTTTATAGTTCCGATGAGGGTGGAAAGGGAGAGGCATTCGGCGAATTGAAACCCCAAGCCACAATTCCACAATTACATGTTTGCAACCTTTTTTATTTCATTCTGTTCTAAATGCAAAATAAATTAGGTTTGGAAGATGTTAACCCCGTTGAAAGAAATTGACCTGAATAAAACAGGATTGCTGCCGCCGTTGATTACCGATTATCTTCATGGTAAAGAAACGCTGAAACCCCTTTACAGGTATCCGTTTTCTTTTGAGGCTTTTTCGGATGTAATAAAAGAGAAACAGAAAGACGGAACCGACCGGTCGTTACTGGTTGAAGTGCTAAAAGACCAGTATAAAGGTTTGCAGCGTTCAGTTTTAGTCGATGATAATATACAGTCCTTATTGTCTGATAAAACTTTTACAGTTGTTGCCGCCCATCAACCTTGTTTGTTTATGGGGCCGTTGTTTAATATCTATAAAATAGCTTGCGCTGTTAACCTGGCAAAGCAATTGAAAGGGGCCTTTCCCGGATATCATTTTGTTCCTGTTTTCTGGATGGGTAGCGAGGATCATGATACCGAAGAACTGAACCAGGCTTATGTTCAGGGTAAAAAAGTTGAATGGAAAGAAGCCGGCAGCGGAGCAATTGGCAGAATAAAAATGGAAGGACTAGGGCCGTTAATTGAAGAATTAAAAGCCCTGCCGGTTAGTAATGATGTTATTACGATACTGGAAAACGGGTTAAATAAATTTGAAACATTTGGAAGTTTTACTCAAAACTTTGTTCATGAAATTTTTAAAGGGCAAGGACTGGTTGTTTTAGACCAGGACGACCGGCGCTTTAAAAAAAGCTTTGCCGAAATTATTAAAGAAGAGGTTACCGGCTTTACTGCCAGCCGCGTGTTAAAACCTTCGATTGATTTGCTGGAGAGTGCTTATAAAGTGCAGGCGAAACCAAGAGACATTAATTTCTTTTATCTGGGAGATGGATACCGCGAAAGGATTTTATACAATTCGCTTACACAGAAGTTTGAAGTGAAAGATAAGGGCCTGTTCTTTACCAGCGAGGAGATAGAAGCCGAAATTGAAATGCACCCTGAACGGTTTAGCCCCAATGTTATTTATCGTCCTTTATACCAGGAACACATATTGCCTAACCTTGCCTTTATTGGTGGGGCTGGTGAGTTAAGTTACTGGCTTGAACTGGAGGCCTTATTTGACCATTACCAGGTAAATTTCCCAATGCTGGTGCTTAGAACTTCTATGGCGATTGTTAACCCCGGGTTTCAGAAAAAGCTGGAGAAGTTAAGTTTAAATGTTGAGGATTTATTTTTGGATATAGAACCCCTTATAACACAATATGTAAAGGATAATTTGCAGGGTGATATTCAGTTAAATGAGGAGAAAAGCAGGTTAGAGGAGATATTCGATACTATATCCAAGAAAGCCGAACTGGCGGACCCAACGCTGAAACAAAACGTAGCATCCGAAAAGCAAAAGGCTTTGGCTTCCCTGGAAAATATGGAAGGGAAAATGTTGAAGGCCGAAAAAAGAAAACAGGAGACCGCCATCAATCAGATACGGGGTGCCCATGCTGTCCTTTTTCCGGATGGTGTTTTGCAGGAGCGCAGGGATGGGTTTCTACCTTATTATAATTCGGAATTTATTGGTGAAATTGTGAAGCTGGCAAATCCTTTTGATAAAACTTTTAAAATTTTGGTGAGTGAGTAGGGTGCTTTAGAATTGACAACATTTCAAAAGTTGTCAAATACTGGTTCTCTCTTTTTATCTTCAACCCTATGAAAATACTTTCCTCTGAGCAGATACGTGAACTTGATAAGTATACGATAGAGCATGAACCCATTTCTTCTATTGATTTGATGGAACGCGCTGCTGGCAAAGTCGCAGAAGAGTTGAAGGCTTTGATCGGGCAGGATGAACCAGTTTACATTTTTTGCGGTACAGGCAACAATGGTGGAGACGGCCTGGCTATTTCACGGTTGTTAATTGAAGCTGGTTATCAGGCAATCAGCACTTTTGTTGTAAGGCAAAATACTGGTGGAAGCGAAGACTTTTTGGTGAATGTGGAGCGGCTTAAAAAGCTGACTTCTATAACCTATCTGGAGAACGAAGAACGTTTGCCGCTTATTGAAAAAGGAGTAATAATAATTGATGCCATTTTTGGCACGGGATTATCGAGGCCGGTTGAAGACCTTGCGGCTGCTGTAATAAAAGCAATCAACCAATCGGAGAATATAGTTTATTCGGTTGACCTACCCTCAGGGCTTTATTGCGATGCATCGAATTTGCCCAACGACGTGGTTGTTAAATCAACTTGCACCTTTACATTTCACGCACCTAAGCTTAGCTTCATGTTTGCTGAGAATGGAAAAATTGTTCCGGAGTTTAAGGTACTGGATATAGGGCTTTCGGCAGATTATGAACCGAAGTTTCCGATAAATTACGAATATATTGATGAGGAGATGGCAGTTGGCCTGTTTAAAAAGCGTGATAAGTTTTCGCATAAAGGAACATATGGGCATGCGCTAATTTGTGCTGGTAGTTTTGGCAAAATAGGCTCGGCGGTTTTAGCGGTTGAGGCGGCTTTGCGAAGTGGGGCAGGTTTGGTAAGTACACACATACCTAAATGTGGTTACGATATTATGCAAACTGCTAACCCGGAAGCCATGGTAATGGTGGATGTATCGGATAAGGAACTAACCGGTTATACGGATTACTCAAAATATGCTGCTATTGGCGTGGGCCCTGGTATAGACAAGGACCCTAAAACCGCCAATTTTTTTGAAACTCTTTTGCGCACCAATCATAAGCCTATGGTTATTGATGCAGATGCGCTGAACATTATTTCCGATAACCATTATTTAAGGCCTTTGCTTTCGCCGGGTTCTATACTTACCCCTCATCCAGGAGAATTTAAGAGACTTCAGGGCGCCTGGAAGGATGATATGGCTAAGATTCAAAAGCAAATTGCCATGTCGAAGCAGCACCGCGTTATTATTGTTTTAAAGGGGGCGAATACTTCCATTTCAATGCCTGATGGCAAAGTGTACTTTAACAGCACGGGCAATCCGGGCATGGCCAAGGGAGGAAGCGGCGATGTGCTTACCGGTGTTATAACTGCTTTACTTGCCCAGGGGTATCAGTCGGAAAAGGCGGCTATTTTTGGTGCCTTTATTCATGGCCGTGCGGGTGATATTGCGGCAGCCGCTATTGGACAAACGGGTATGAAGGCAAGGGATATTATACAATTTCTGCCTGAAGCATTTGCGGAATTTGAGTAGTGGCTGGTTACCCTATTCGGCAAATCGATAATTGCGGAGGGCTGCAATTGCCGAATTAATAAATTCTCAGGTTGCCGGATTAACAGCGTATTTCGCCAGCAAATCCCATATCAGCAAAAAGCTTGCGTCTTTATAGTTTTTAAGATCGCCCTTTTTAACCCAGCGGACTTCTTCTATGTCTTCTTCGGTTTGTGGAGTAAGGTGCGTTTGGCCTGGCCTGGCTTTCATTTCAAACCAGCTGGTTTCTTTTATACAGGGGCGCCCTTTTAGCCTGTAGGCGTGGTAGGTTATGCAGGGTTTTTCGTTTACTATTTCAACTTTTACCCCGGTTTCTTCTTCCACTTCGCGCACGGCGCCTTCAATTATTTTCTCGTTCAGCTCTATTTTCCCCTTTGCCATGTCCCACTTGCCGCGGCGGAAAATGAGGAGTAATTCGTCGTTTTCATTAGTTACAATGCCACCTCCGGCAATTACAATTTCCATGTTTTCCAGGATTCCGCACATGGTTTCGCCGGGTTTGCAGCAGGCCACAAAAATATTGCCCGTTGTTTCCTTATCGAACAAAATGGATGGGTCATTTAAAAAATCATGTATCTCCTTTTCTTCTGTAAAAACACGTGTAAAGTTTTTGTTTATTTGCGTGCGGTCTCCTGAAATGAGCACGAACGAATCATTATAGTAAATTTTATAATTGCAGTACATATGGTGTATAACAACGTAATTGCCCGTGAAGTTGCAGAGTATTTGTTGGAAATTAAAGCGGTTGTGTTAAATCCTTCAGAACCCTTTACGTGGGCCAGTGGTTTAAAGAGCCCGATTTACTGCGATAACCGCAAAACTTTATCGTACCCCAAGGTGCGCAATTTTATTAAAACGGCCTTTGTAGATATTATTGCCGACGAGTTTAAGGAGTGTGATGTTATAGCAGGTGTGGCAACGGCCGGCATACCTCATGGAGTGCTTATAGCCGATGTAATCAATAAGCCCTTTATATATGTGCGCGATAAGGCTAAAGGCCACGGACTTGAAAACCTGATTGAGGGCAAGTTGGAAAAAGGGCAGCGGGTTGTAGTAATTGAAGACCTTATCTCTACGGGCGGAAGTTCATTAAAAGCTGTTAGCGCGTTAAGAGATGCCGGTGCAGAAGTACTGGGCCTTGGGGCCATCTTTACTTACGGCTTCCAAAAGGCAGTGGATGCCTTTGCAGAGGCTGATTGTAAGTTCTTTACTTTATCGGAATATCCAATCTTACTTGAAATAGCGGCGAAGCTTGATTATGTAAAACCCGAAGAGAAAGCCACTCTGTTAAAATGGTACCAGGACCCAACGGGGTGGCTAGCTTAGTTATACATCCCCTCAAACAATAAATTAATTGTAGCTGGGATTAACCCCTGCTTTGTTATTCGCAAAAGCATTTGCACTAGCTTCACTACCAGATTCTATTCTGGTAATAAACGCATCAATAATTTCGGCAGTCCTTTTGGGGTGCACCATATGGTAAAGGTGTTCACGGAAGAGGTCGTCTTCGTGGGGATTGGTAATGTCAATGATTTCAACCCCTTTGCCTTCATAAATGCGCGGTACAAAACGGGCCACTCCATCGCGTTCGGTTTTTAGTATTAAAACCGGAATGTTATACCTGGGTATATTCACAAGGCCGTGCTGGTTATCAAAGGCTATACTTTCTTCAAGGGCAGAATGTATTTGTATTGCAAACACTTTAGCAGGCAGTCGGTTCAGTGCTTTTTCAATAGGTATGCGGTTAAGGTGCGGCAACGAGTCCATGTTGGTCATCAGGTATAAAATACGCTCTTTGGCCGCAGCCCATATACGTTCGCGCAGGGCGCTTTCTTTACTTATAAGCCATTCTGAAAGTTGGATACCCCTTTTGCGCACGCCCGATTTCGTATCAATAGGTATTACGTTGCGTAAAGTAAGTATCAGCGTTTTCGCAGCAAACCCTTTGGTAAAGGACAGTGCCGGTATTATAACGTTATCTAAAAAACCGAGCGTTGCATGTTTTGCTTCTTCACCAAAAAACGGATTAGCACCGATGCGGCCCCTAAGATATTTTTTTATGGCAGGATATTTATTCAACTCCCGGTCAATCATCATAAAATAAAGATTGCCCATAGAGTGGTCGAATATATAAACGGGGTGACCTTTGGAACCGAAAAACTCCACAACGGCCTCGATATTTTTGGCTATATGTTCTGAATACCCGGAAGGCGGAAGATCGTTGGGTATAGAACCATAATGCATAGCTGCAGCTATGTACTGGCGGGTGCGCACACGAGCCAGTAACCCATCAAAAGAGTTTAAGCCTAAAAAGCCATGCACCATTACAATTACAGGAAGCTTTTCCTTTGCATTCTCATTATAGGGATAAGCTGTATCAACCCTGATAGTGCTAATACCATAAGGTGTTTTACGTTCAACTTCTATTTGTGGCCAGGTAAGTGCTTTGTCATCAACAAAAACGGTCATGCGTTTTTGAACATCCGGTAAGTAGCGCAAAAAGGCAGGGCTCCTTTTGGGGTTTACATCGGTAGAATATAGCCATGCCAGTGCACGTCGTTTATCTGCCTTTGTAGCCAGAAACGCGATACGTTTTGAAAGGAGCAGGAAACGAGGTGTACCTGTTAATTCCTTTTCGCCCCGGTTTGTAACCACCACAGCTATTTCGGCAGAATCAAACGCTGTTGATTTGCGTTCAATGGCTGCTACGCGGCCGGTTGGGTCGCAGGCTAAAAAAACGTAATCGAAACCTACTTTATCGTGCTCCTGCAGATAAGTGCTAATTGAACGGTTAAAGTCTGCTGCATAGGCCTCAAGGCTTTCGCGGTTAAAGTTATGTCCAATCAGCTGATTGCGCGTAACGAGCCCTGTTCGGAACAGTTTTTTTATAAACTCACGTGCATCCATAATACCTTCCAGGTTACGTTGTTTAATCATGGGAGAGTTTACAAACGTATACTGAATGTTCTCCGGGTTTACCAGTTCATTATAGTGTTCAAATATGTATTGGTAAGCACCGGCAGGCGATTTGCCGTGCGAAAGGCCAACCATAAATTTGCGCCCTTTTTCCAGGGTGCGGTTGGCGTATTTAATAAAATCACGACCCACGGCTCTGTCGAACTCTTCCGTGGTAAGGAAGTATTTGGTGTTTGGTACTTCAGGGGTAAGTGTTCCATATGTGTTCTGCTCACCGGCAGATGCAATCATTTCTTCTCCTGGGCTCAAGGTTTCTCTAATTAAAAATGACTATGCGATATTGCATTTAAATTATACGCAGCCCCTGGGGGATTTGTTAGGCTGACTGGATTAATTTGAAAAAATCACTTCATCTAAATTAGGGATTAATTTCAATTTTCATAGCCTAATCTTAATCATAATTTCATGTTGAAACAAACAATTAATGAATTTCCTGAGGCCCAACCACGCAAGGCCAGCTCTTTTCGGATAAATTAAAGGTTTTAGATTACTGTTTGATAGAAATACCCGGATTGATGGAATTATTGAGCAAGCGATTGAGTTTTCTACTCATCTACATTTTATAATATCTAGTTGAATTTTCTATATTTAATACCGAAAACATTTTTTACGCGAATTAAGGCATGGCATATTCTTTTATTGGTTAGTATGATAGCTGCTGCAATTATTCTTTGTGTTATTGGCGGTAAACCAGTGTACTATATTATTGCATTGGGAGAATTGTTCGCTGTGGCGGGAGTGGTCAACCGGGATATCAATCAGAGTGATAATTAATGCTGATTAATCAAAGGTGTCCTCTTTCGATGCACATCTGTTTGCTAATCGTTTTTTAAATCGTTATTCTTGCCAAATAATCGTTAAATCATTATTACCAAATGGCTACAAAAAAGGTTCCGGCGAAGAAAAAAACAAGTTTGTTAACTGAAGAAGACAAAAAGTTTTTTGAGTCATATATTAATAATCCATCGCCTACGGGTTTTGAAGCGGAAGGGCAAAAGCTGTGGCTTAATTACATTAAGCCTGCTATTGATAAATATGAGGTTGATAATTACGGTACCGTATATGGTATAGTAAATCCAACAGCTAAATTTAAAGTAGCCATTGAGGCACATGCCGATGAAATTTCATGGTTTGTATCTTATATTACCGATCAGGGATTGATTTATGTAAAACGCAATGGCGGAAGCGATCATCAGATTGCGCCTTCAAAAAGGGTTTGGATACACACACGCGATGGCAAAAAGATACCGGCTGTGTTTGGCTGGCCGGCCATACATACCCGCTCCGCCGGTAAAGAACAGGCACCGGAACTAAAAAATATTTTTCTTGACCTGGGATGTACCAAAAAAGAAGAAGTACTTGCCAAGGGTATTCACGTTGGCTGTGTGATAACTTACCAGGATGAATTTTTTGTTTTGAACGACCGATATTTTGGAGGGCGCGCACTTGATAACCGTGTTGGTGGTTTTATGATTGCCAAGGTTGCCCGCTTGCTGAAAGAGAATAAAAAGAAATTACCTTTTGCCTTATACGTAGTTAATTCGGTACAAGAAGAAGTTGGTTTGCGTGGTGCCGAAATGGTAGCCCACACCATACAACCCGATTGCGCTATTGTAACTGATGTTTGCCACGACACTACCACGCCTATGATTGACAAAATGGTAGAAGGCGATTTTAAAGCTGGTGACGGACCTGTATTAACTGTTGGGCCTGCCGTTCATAATAAGTTATTAGACTTTGTAATTGACACCGCAAAAGCCGGGAAGATACCTTACCAGATTGATGCAGCGTCGCGCTCAACCGGTACCGACACTGATGCATTTGCCTACACCAGAGGTGGCATACCATCGGTGCTTATTTCGCTGCCATTGCGTTATATGCATACTACGGTTGAGATGGTGGCAATAGACGATGTGGAGAATGTAATCCGCCTTATTTATGATTCGTTATTGAAGCTGAGCCCTGATTTTGATTTTAAGTATTTGAAATAACAAATCAAGCGCCTGGCGCAAATAAAACAGCCCTGTTCTTTTTGGAAGCAGGGCTGTTTTGTTTTTATACGGATTAGAGCAAATCGCTCTGTAGGTCTTTTTTATCCAACCGGTGGCGGTGGTGGCGGTACGTTGTTAAACAGATTGCTCAGCTCGGAAACGGTGCTGGCTTGTGTCCAGTTGGCCATGCCGGCTTTCCATACCAGTGTATCGCGTTTTAATGTTCCGTTTTGTACCAGTTGGGGAAGTTGGTCTAAACCAAAAGGGCCGTTTTGCTGGCCGTTAACGGCAGTGAAAAACTGAACCACAGGTGGTGGGGGAGGAGGGGTGTTTATTTGTTGCGTTGTATTGGTCATAACCTCCCCTACAATTTTGCCCATTCCAACACCAACGCCAAGGCCAATACCCATACCGCCAATGCCTTGATTACCGGCGGCAGTTTCAATGCTCTCAGTGGTCCTGAACTGGGCCAGTTTTTGCATGTCAATCCTATTCAACCTTGAGTAATCGAATATTTCTTTTTTGAGGTCATCAGGCATTGAAACATTCTCTATTACGAAACGGGTAATTTTAAGGCCGTACTGATCAAAATCTTCATTTAGTTTATCGCTGCATAATTTCGATAGTTCATCCAGGTTAGCGGCAAATTTATCAACGGTAAGGTTACCCTGGCCTGCGGCGTTGGTAAACTTATTTACTATCAAACTGCGCAGCTGGCCGTTTACTTCTTCAGTAGTATATTCCCCTTCTGTTCCAGCAACTTCTTTTATAAATTTACCTGCATCAATCACCTTGTAGGCAAATGAACCAAATGCACGGAGTTCAATCATTCCAAACCGGTCATCATTAAGCGTAATAGGGTTTTTAGTGCCCCACTTCTGATCTATAAACTGTTTGGTACTAACAAAGAAAACATCTGCTTTAAAGGGGCTGTTAAATCCATATTTCCAACCTCTCAGGGTTGTCATAATAGGCATGTTTTCGGTCTGCAGGGAATACATGCCAGGCTGGTATACATCCGCTATTGTTCCTTCATTTAAAAAAACTGCCTGCTGCGATTCGCGCACGGTCAGTTTGGCGCCCATTTTTATTTCGTTCTGGTAACGTGGAAACTTCCATACAACGGTGTCGTTTGTGTTATCCTGCCACTCAATAATGTCAATAAACTCATGTGTTAATTTATCAAATAAGCCCATGTTGTTTTTATTTTTTGTTTTAAAGTTGATATGATAAAAAAAAAATACGCTTTGCGTTTACGAAATTATTGGAATTATATCATAACGCATCAAACCCGGCTATAATTTTTTGAAAATTTATTGAATATAACGTAAAGCAAGGCCCGGAAGGTAAAGAAGAGCCCTTCAGGAATCGGGAACAGGTTACCCGGAATTAAATTTACCTTAAACTGGTGTAAACCTTTAAGCCTCAACTTTGACCTGATTTTAACAACTGCTA
>CAISWS010000271.1 GCA_903889265.1 uncultured Bacteroidota bacterium | reverse complement strand
GGATGCTCATAAAAGCGCCTTGAAATTTTCTCATAAGCCGGGTCGAAACGCAACGAAAGGTCCGTTGTAAGCATAAAAGGTGCGTGGCGTTTTTTCGGGTCGTGTGCATCAGGCACCAAACCTTCGCCTGCGTTACCTTTAGGTTTCCATTGGTGCGCACCGGCGGGGCTTTTGGTAAGTTCCCATTCGTAACCAAACAAATTCTCGAAATAATTATTGCTCCATTTGGTTGGGGTGGTAGTCCATGCGCCTTCCAGTCCGCTGGTAATGGTATCAACGCCTTTACCACTGTTGTAAGTGTTTTTCCAGCCCTGGCCCTGTTCTTCAATACCAGCAGCGGCAGGTTCTTTGCCCACATATTTATCGGCATCTGCAGCTCCGTGGGTTTTGCCAAAAGTATGTCCACCGGCTATCAGTGCAACAGTTTCCTCATCATTCATAGCCATGCGGCCAAAAGTTTCGCGGATATCGCGTGCAGCAGCAAGCGGGTCAGGGTGGCCGTTAGGGCCTTGCGGGTTAACGTAAATTAAGCCCATTTGCACGGCTGCCAGCGGATTCTCCAACTCGCGGTCGCCGGTATAACGTTTGTCACCCAGCCATTCTTTTTCATTACCCCAATATACTTCCTCCGCCGGTTCCCAAACATCCACACGTCCGCCACCGAACCCAAAGGTTTTGCCTCCCATAGATTCTATTGCGCAGTTACCTGCCAGTATCATCAAATCTCCCCAACTGATTTTTTTGCCGTATTTCTGTTTAACCGGCCAAAGCAACAAACGCGCCTTATCCAGGTTTGCATTATCAGGCCAGCTGTTCAGTGGTGCAAAACGCTGCAAACCCTGTCCGCCACCTCCGCGTCCGTCGCTGATGCGGTAAGTACCCGCACTGTGCCAGGCCATACGGATAAATAAAGGGCCATAATGCCCATAATCTGCCGGCCACCAATCCTGCGATGTAGTCATTACTTCATGGATATCTTTTTTAACGGCTGTCAAATCAAGGCTTTTAAATTCCTTAGCGTAGTTAAAGGCCTCACCCATCGGGTTAGAGAGTGAAGAGTATTGCCTGAGGATATTCAGTTTTAACTGGTTAGGCCACCAATCGCGGTTTCTGGTGCCGCTACCCGCGGTTTGCTTTAAAGCTCCACCATGAAACGGGCATTTTGCCGCGCCGTTATCCTGGCCGGTTGGGTTTTGAGTTGTGTTTTCCATATTTTGAATGATTAGTTTTAGTGTGGCGAATTTATGCCAATTTGAACAGGCACCTACTTTTTACCACTATTTATAGCATCTATAGTTTTTATTGTACTATAGATATAACTTATAGCCCGCAGGCGAAAGAGGAAGAGAATTTAAACAGTATTTCCTTTCCTGAAAAAAAATGCGGCCTGGTCACCTCTCCCCCCGGCATTGAGTTGTTTTGCGCGCCGGGCGTACTGGTATTTTTTTATTTTCCGTTCAATCTGCGTAATCAAACCTTTGGGCCGGGGCATATTAAGCGAAATATCTTTTAAATAGTTTTCGCTGCCCGCAAACTGAAAGTAATTGGAATCATAAACGGTTTTGTACAAATCCAGGCCAGTAATTTCAGCAAGCTTTTGCATGCTCTTAACCGAATGAAGAAAGAAATGGCGCGGAGCATCAAGCTGCACCCAGTTGGTTCTGTAATGCTGCCATGCAAAAGAGGAAACAGTTGGCACCCTTATAACACATACACCTCCGGGGGCCAGCAACTCAAAAACCTTTTTCAGGTTTTCTGCCGGATTTTCAATATGCTCAAATGAATGATGATAGGTAATAATATCCCAGCTGCCGCCTAAGTCCAACACCGGGCAATTCTTTATTTG
>CAISWS010000270.1 GCA_903889265.1 uncultured Bacteroidota bacterium | reverse complement strand
CGGTCCATGGCATAATAGCGGCCGATAACCGAGGCAACATGACCGGTTGAATGTTTCAGGTGTTCAGTCAGTTCTGCAATAAATCCTTTGCCGCTTTTGGGGTCGCAATCGCGGCCGTCAGTAAAGGCATGCACCAGCACCTGGTTTGCCGAAAGGCCATTTTGCCCGGCAATATCGCACAGCGCTTTAACGTGGTTGATATGCGAGTGCACACCGCCGTTAGATACCAGGCCCATTAAATGCAGGGGTTTGTTGTTCTTTTTGCAGTAATCAATGGCGGCCAGCAGTTTTTCGTTTCGGGCCAGTTCGCCGGTTTTAATGGCTACGTTAATGCGTTCAAGCTCCTGGTAAACAATGCGGCCTGCGCCAATGTTGAGGTGGCCTACTTCGCTGTTGCCCATCTGGCCATCGGGCAGGCCTACCAGGCCGCCGAAGGTTATCAGTTCGGTATTGGGGTAGTTTTTATATAAACTATCAATAAAAGGCGTATTGGCCTGTGCAATGGCGCTTCGTTTTGGGTCGGGGCCGTGGCCCCAGCCGTCCATAATGATGAGGATAACTTTTTTATTCATATGGGTCAAAAATAAAGTAGTTTGGTATCTTCATTGCTGAAAAGAATCAACCATATACCGGATAATGCTCAAACAGCCAACTCATCCCGTCCTCCGGACACCCTTTTCTTTGAAAAAAAGAGAAGGGAACAGCCAATTAAGCCTAGGCAACGGGGATTTATGGATGAAGTTTAGGCACCAAGTCTGGAATGATAATTGCTATATTTCCATAAACCCGATTTTAAAATGAGCCTGAATACCCTTAAACCCCTCACCATTACCGTATTATTTTGCTTTTTTGTGAGTATTGCGGCACGTGCACAGGGCTTTGATAATATTGTTAGCGGGTTTAAGAACGCCGACGCAGCGGCGATTGCCAAAAATTTTGAAGGGAATGTGGAGATTACCATAAAAACCGGCAGCACCAGCTACAGTAAAAGCCAGGCCGAAATGGTTTTAAAAAGTTTTTTTGCCGCCCATAAACCCAAAGCCTTTAATGTTGCCCATGAAGGCACCTCGCCACAGGGCAGTAAATACTTTATTGGTAACCTTACCACTGCCGCAGGCAATTACCGTACTTATGTGTACGCCAAAACGGTTAAGACTGAATTGGTGATTCAGGAGATTAGGTTTGAGGAGCAGTAGGTTAGGAAAGATTGAGTAAAAATTTTCGACACAAGCAAAGCTCACTTTGTTTGCGCAAGGGCCGCCCCTTCCATAGCCTAAAGGGGAAACCAAAGCCAAAATACAAATACGCAGGCCGCGGTTGAAGTTGCGTTTCGCTGAAATGCCCTGGCTTTCCTTTTCTCCCTAAATATAATTTGTACCAATACACAATTGCGCAAAACAGCTATATTATATTTTTTAAACGATTGATGATTCAGCATTAGTATTTTGCACCACATGTTCCGGATGTTGCGAAACCTTGATGATTATTTTTTACCATCAAATATTAGCGTTATTTTAAAATATTAAATTATACCATTTCGATTACACTTTCGGAAAATTATAATTAGTGATTCGAAAATTTATAAATCATTGTTATGCAAATATTAGCAAAACAAGGCAAGGTTTACGGATGGTTGACATAGTGTAAAAAAATCAATCAGTAACTGATTGATTTTTAATTGCAATTAATTAATGGGTTTACATCAAGCTATACTTTGGCGGGCAACTTATTGATAGCCAATGGCCATGATTTTCAAAAAGTGTAAACCCACCCCTTTTTTGTAAGTGGAACGCGCAACACGACCGGATTAAAGAAATATGGGATGCTTTCAATTTATTTTTCTCCAACTGGTACCATCAGATATTATTTGCACGTTAACCCCGGCGGCAATTACTGAAGTATTGCCACCACCACTGCCGGACAGATAGTTGGAAGTGTTGAGTGTTTGAGTTGATTGGTTTACGATGATATAAACCCGGCCAGTGGCCCCGGATGCTGCAGGGAAGTTAAAAGTTTGGCCGGATGCTGAGCCTGTAAATATTACGCAGTGGTCGGAAGATGTGAGCGTGTATGTGGATGCTTTGCTGGTAACGGCTAACGATAATGAACCACTTACCTGCAACGATGAGTTGGGGCTGGTAGTACCGATGCCTACAAAGCCGGTGCTGTCAATACGCATGCGCTCGGTGTTGTTGGTGGAGAAAACCATTTTGGCAGTTGAATTGTTTGTGGCCAGGTACATGTTACCTGCATAAGCACCGCATCCGGTGTTGGCATAGCCGATGTTTGCAGCTACGTTGCCGTTATAGTCGGCAAAATCCCAAGATGAATAGCCCGAGCTTGAAGCGTTTAAAAACATGCCCAACCCGGCACCTGGCTTGTTAAAGTCGATAATAAACGGACGGGTCATGTTAGTTGTTCCTATACCAACGTTGCCGTTACTGTCAACCACCATGCGTTCGATGTTATTGGTACGCATATGCAGGCTGTAATTGTTTGTGGTGCCTAAAAAATCGGTTCCAACGGTGGCATTGCCGGTAAGCAGCCATCCGTTAGTACCGGTAGGGCCAGCTGCACCTGTAGCACCGACAGATCCGGCACTGCCGGTTGGGCCGGCAACACCCTGAATACCTTGAGCTCCGGTTGCTCCCGCAGAGCCTTGCACACCTGTAGCGCCAGCATTACCCTGGATGCCTTGCGCCCCAGTTGCGCCGGGGTTACCCTGAATACCCTGAGAGCCGGTTGTGCCTTGCGGGCCTTGAATTCCCTGTGCACCGGTTGAACCAACCGTGCCTGTAACACCTTGTATGCCTTGTGAACCAGTTGCACCAGCTATGCCCTGAATTCCTTGTGTTCCTGTTACGCCAGTTGAACCAGCTGCGCCGGTAGCACCATCATTTCCGGTAGCACCTTTGGCACCAGTTGCGCCTTGAATACCTTGTGAGCCAGTTGCTCCCGCAACGCCCTGGATTCCTTGGGCTCCT
>CAISWS010000269.1 GCA_903889265.1 uncultured Bacteroidota bacterium | reverse complement strand
TGGCAGATAAACTGGACGTTTAATTTTTTTTACTTAATCATTTGTATATACAAACACAATATTCATATAAACTAAAACCAAAAAAATGAAGTACGTAATCACAGGTGGCGCAGGCCACATATCAGGCTTAATAGCCGAAAAATTATTAGCAGCCGGAAAGGATGTAACAGTAGTAGGCCGTAACGCCGAACACCTGAAACCCCTGGCAGATAAAGGTGCCAAAACCGCTATTGGCTCGCTGGAAGATGCACAGTTTGTTAAGCAGACATTTGCTGATGCTGATGTGGTTTACACAATGATACCGCCTAACTTTGCAACCGACAACTACCGCGCTTACCAGCAAAAAGTAGGCAATAATTATTACAATGCCCTTAAAGAAAGCAAGGTAAAACATGTAGTTAATTTAAGCAGCATAGGTGCCCATTTAACAGACCGCGCCGGTGTTGTAAACGGTGCCGCCGATTTTGAAGTGCTGCTAAATACCCTCAGCAACATCAGTGTAAAAATTCTAAGGCCAGGTTCGTTCTTCTATAATTTTTATAGCCAGATTCCAACCGTTAAGGCATTTGGCGTAATGGGCTCTAACTACAAACCCGAATCCAAAGTAGTGTTGGTTGATACTGCCGATATAGCCGAAGCCGCAGTGGAAGAATTAACCGCCCTGTCTTTCACCGGTAAAAGCATTCGCTACATAGCCAGCGAAGAAATGAAAGCCGCAGAGTCAGCTGCCATTTTAGGTGCAGCCATAGGCAAACCCGATTTACAATGGGCGTTTGTACCAGAAGCACAATTAAAAGCAGGTATGTTACAAGGCGGCTTAAAAGAAACCATGGCCGATGGATTTATTGAAATGGGCCGTGGCATCGACACAGGCGAGTTTATTGAGGAATACCTGAAAAACAAGCCTGCGCTTGGCACCCATAAGCTTAAAGATTTCGCAAAATCATGGGCCGCCGCTTACAACGCACCGGCTCAAACAAGCGGGCATTAATTAAATTACCTTTAGCGGTTTCCAATAATTGCAATACAGGTTTATACAAAGGCCACAAAGAGCATATTTTTTTGTGGCCTTTGTATTTGGTTTTCCCTTAGCGTTCTTTGCGTTAAATTGTATTTGGATTTAATTTTAAATAGCTTCCTGCAACCCCTAACACATTTTACCAAACCAACAACCCGAAAATTATTATCATTATGCCCAACAGCATAAACGATAGATGCAGCCCTTTAAAAACCTGATTTTCGACCTCGGAGAGGTAATTATTGATATCGACTACAAACAAACCATCACAGCCTTTCAAAAAATGGCTGTGGTAGATTTTAGCACGGTCGTTTCTTACTCAGCCCAAAACCCCATTTTTGACCTGTACGAAAAAGGCAAAGTATCCACCTCCGCTTTTTTTAACGAACTCCGAACCTACCTCCGCCCCGGCACTTCCGATAAAGAAATAGAATACGCCTGGAACGCCATCTTCCAGAATTTCCCTCCGTCAAAAATCGAATTGCTAAAACAACTTAAAACCCGGTACAATACTTTTGCCCTAAGTAACATTAACGAAATTCACCTGGCAAGTATTGACAAGGCCGCCCAAACAAAATTTAATCAGCAGGCCTTCAGTAATTTTTTCCACGCAGCATATTATTCAAACGAATTAGGCCTCCGGAAACCCGAACCCGAAATTTATGCCCTGCTGTTGCAAAAAGAAGGACTTAACCCCGCTGAAACTTTTTTTGTAGACGATAAAAAAGAAAACGTTGAAGCGGCCCGTACATTTGGCATTCACGCATACCAGCTAACCAACCGCGATAACCTGCACGGCCTGCTGGCTGAATTAAAAATTATATGAGCCCACTTCATTTTTTTGCAGTAGTTACCAACTCCCTGCATGGAGGTCTATTTTGTATTACTGGGAAGCGGTTCTCCCGCCCCGGGAGTAAGAGGGTTTGCGAAGATGCACTTACTTACTTTAACACCCCTCATTCAAAGAATGGAAAAAACCGCTGGTCCTCATTCATTTTCACCTCACTCCTTTTATTCTCCTTAACCACCCACGCCGGCAACAGCTTTGTTTTTATAGGCGATACCACCAACAAATTATTCTGGTGCAGCAACAACCAAATCTACTCGCCCGATAAACAAACGCTGGTTTACTTTCAAAAAGGAAACATCTTTTTCAGCGGAGAAAACGAATCCCGCAACAACATTTTCATCCTCACCACCTCTATGGACTTTAACAGCGATAAGCTTGAATTGCTATACGAAAAAGATAACCGCAGCGCCACCTATTCTTTCAGTCACAACAAATTTTATCTGGGCAAAAACCAATCCGAAGATTTTCAGAAAAAAAACGAACTGATACACGTGCAGCGCGCCAAAAAATGGCTGGCATTTTATTCATCCCTCAACGATTCCCTGCTTGCCTTTTACGCCGCCGATTCCTTGCCTTCTTCAGCAGCAATTATGGTGGCCTACACCCTCAATAAAAAGCTCGACCTGGAAAGTAAAATCAGCCTCAAACAAAACCGCCTTCCCTTCGATGATGCCCCCTTCTCAACCCTCAAACCCGTGCTCGGCAACCAAACCGTAAACGAATGGATTTGGGACGGCCGCTTTCTTCGCCCCCGCTGGAATGTCGACCAGCGCCTGGTATGGACCTTCGATGGGCAAACAATCAAACCCGTAAACGGCAATAACATATACGACCAATACACCTGGGACGGCGAAAACTTTAAACCCATCTGGCGCACCAACAACGCCGAAGAATGGAGCTGGGACGGCCACCAGTTTAAACCCGTTTGGAGCAGCGACCCCGCCAACCAATACTTCATTCAGGACGGCACCATAAAACCCACCGACGGCACCCATCCCGAAAAGGAATGGAAAATGGAAGGCGATATACCGGTGCCCATGCTGATATTAATTATCAGCGGTATTGCAAGGCCCTATTAAATGCCCGCCGGGCTTATGCATCTTACATTTTAATTATTTAGGGCGTGCCCTGCGCAAAGCCGCAGGTCGGGCTATCCGCAGAATTTATCCCGATGCTTCATCGGGAATCCCTCATGCGGAACAGCCTCTTCCCGCATATTTCACCCCGGTTCATCACCCCAAAACCCCTCACCCATACCTAAAAAATGGGTTTACACTGTTTACACTTTTTGGCCGTTTTTAAAAATCAACCACCTCAATATCAATCATTTAACCGTTTACACTACCCGTTTTTAACAAAAAAGTGTAAACCCATTTTGCCATAGTTGAATTTAAAGTGTTGATTATCAATAAACTAGTTTAGAAAATAGTGTCAATGCTGCTTATTTAAACTTTGGTAAGCTATTGAACACCCTGTCCCTATGCAGCAAGGCTGTTCCCCCTTTTTAATCCCAAAAAGAACAAACGTATAAATAGCAAACATCATAACACACGGAATCCCGTATACGGAAAACCGTATATTTTCTATATAATTCATTTTTTAACATTAATAAAGTTGACATTATGGTTTTTTCAATCTATCATTACAATAGCAATTAGCTGATACAGTTTTTTGCACACATTAAAGGTCAGCAAACCATTAACCAATGTTCTTTTTGCTTTAAAGCAATCCTCCGGTAGTGCTCTTCCCGGCAGGTTGTGGTTTTATTTACTGCTACTGTCCTTGTCCTGATTTACATATTATCTAAAAAAACTCCCATGAAAAAATTAAACGCTTTCATTGTTGCTACCATTATGTGCTATACCTTCGTTGCAGCACAATCCCCCCAGCTAATACCTTTTCAGGCCATTGTGCGCGATTCTAATAACGTCATTATCTCCAATCAGGGCATGTCGCTCCGGGTAGATGTTTTAAGCGGCAGCCCAACAGGTACACTCCTTTACCAGGAAATCGAGTCTGCAACTACCAGCCAGCTTGGCTTGCTCAACCTTAGCATTGGGGCAGGCGCAGTCCAATCCGGCTCCATGAGCGGTATTACCTGGGGCAGCGGGCCAATATACGTTGAAATAGAGGTAGACCTCAGCGGCGGCAGCAACTTTACCGTGCTTGGCACCACCCAACTGCAAAGTGTGCCTTATGCGCTTTATGCCTTAAATGGGGGAGGCTCAGGCAGTTCTCAGGCAGCCGGGCAAATTACCTATGGCACAGGCAGCGGCGTTACTTCAGATGGCGGCTTTACGCGCGACACAGCCAGCCAAAAAACCATTATTTCAGATAGCTATGGCTCCCAGGGCGTAACACAAATACATGTAGATTCCAACAAGGCATTTATGAATTATTACGATTACCCATCAGGTAATTATGCCGGATTTTTTTGCGGGCCTAAATACCCCGACTGGCAACTGAATTCCGTTTGCGTGGCAAGCATCGTGTACGACCAATATAACCAGATCAAATACGGATATTATGCCGTGCAGGATAGTTCACAGATTATCACAGGCGGCACGGAGGGTGGGGCTGTGGTAGGCACACGGCTTTATAGTGCATATATGGATGTTGCTATTCATCAAAGCGTTACCTCTCCGTTCAACTCCTTAACCGTTGATACCAACGGGTTGCACTGGATGTACGCAGATACTGACCGGTACACCTTTTCAAATGTTGACGGTACTTCCGGCCAGGTACTTACCACCAATGGTGCAGGTACATTAAGTTTCACATCCATCCCCGCCTGCACCCCTAACGCCTGGAATGCCCACCAGGTATTAACCGGCGGGGGAAACACAAACGATACCATCACCGTGCAAACCCTAAAAAACAACATCTACAGCCCCACCACAAGTATTAGTTCGCTGGCGGTTAACTTACCAAACAGCCCCAACGATGGCGATATCTTCATCCTAACCTTTAAAGCCCCGGTGCCAAGCATCACCTACCTCAACGGCACTATGGCCGCCGGTTACCTCAGTGCAGCCACCGGTGCACAGCAAATTACATACACGTACGATGTAGCAAATAACGCCTGGTATTAATAAACGGCAATACCATAACCATCAGGTTCTCCCATCCCTTTAGGGTAAGGGAGATGCCAACAGGCAGAGGGTTAAGGGCTTGCATTAAACCTATTGATATGAAAAACAAAATCTTCCCCATATACCTTCTGCTTATCCTAAGCACCCTTACCGGCTTTGCCCAATCCCTAAGCATGCAGGTTTACCCAGCACAGGGGGGCACATTTACCAATAGCAGCGTACACATGGATTACACTATCGGCGAACCATTAACGCCAACCTTTAGCACGGGCGTTAACCAGTTTAGTTTCGGGTTCCAGCAGCCCGAAATGAATATTGCGGTAGGCACCATTGCCGGTGGCCCCTTTTGTGCGGGTAGCCAGATAAGTATTCCGTTTACCCCCCAGGGCGTTTATGCTATTGGCAATAATTTCACCGCCCAGCTTTCCGACTCCGCAGGAAGTTTTGCAACTTTTGTAACTATTGGCTTCGATACAACTGCCGGTTACGATACCATAATAGCTACTTTGCCCACATCGGTTACCGGTGGTTCTGGCTACAGGGTTAGAGTGGTGGCTTCATTGCCGGGGTTTGTAGGTGGGGTGGGGGTATCGGGACCGTTTATAATTAATTATATCGGACCTCCTTCTGGAGTTATTCCTCGGAGCGTATGCAACGATACAACATATACATTCATATTTGATAGTGTAACTACAGGCCGTGGCGGCAACCAGGTTGAATGGGCCATGGATAGTAATTTCACATCGCCGCACCTTGTAAATTCTGGTGACAGTTTTGGTTTAACGGTAGCCATTGGCAATGGAAATATAATATGGTTAAGAACCATCGATAGCCTAACCGGATGTGTAAGTGCGTCAATAGGCGCAAACCTAGACGCAATAATAATGCCGCCTGATAGCTTGGCTTCAACGTTTGCAATCAGCAATTGGCCCTTAAATTTCGAATTTAGCAATGTTAGAGCAGGTTGTGGTGCAGACCAAATCGAATGGTCAGAAGATAGTGCATTTACGAGTTCGACAATAATGGGTTCAGGCGCAGATATTTATTTAACGGTAGATACAAATTCCACCTCTAAATTATGGTTACGAAGTAGAAATAGTTCAACTGGATTGTTTAGCAAGTCAGTTTCAACCACAGCAAAAATTCTTGATAAATATCCCCCGCCAAATGTAAATAATTATATATCAATGACTGATCCTAATGGCTCAGATGTAACCTGTACTATGAATTATTACAGCTGCACCGGTGCAACATATACATTTACTTGGGTCGCCACGTCCAATTATCAATCAGGTATCTATTCGTGGCAAATACAAAAACAAAGTGGAAATGCCAACATCGTCACTGTTTATGCTTCTTCTGGTTTTTTCCAAGACCAATCAGGTGACGCACCCCCTTCTATCTCTTACCCATTTACTGAACCTGGTCAGTATTTTATCGTTATGGTTATTCCCTCTCAAACTCAACCGCTTGTAGCGAAACTATCTGTTTATGGTGAAAATGATTTTACAGCTGCTCAAGTTAGTCCGGACCTAATTCCAGGTGCATCAGTAACAAGTTGCAACGAAGTTTTCATAAAAACTGATTACATAAGCGTAAACGAAGATTATTGTCCATGCACGGATTGCGATAATAGTGAGGTTGGGCCGATACAGGAACTAGTCGTTGATTGGGGTGATGGGCTTGGCCAGCAAGATTACTGGCACAATGGCGGGCCATATCCTTCGTCTACACAAACCAAACCCTATTTCCCAGGCTACCTTTTCTATATTTATACTAATCCGGGTTATTATAATGTCACGCTATATTCTGGCATTCAGTACACAAGCGGCTCTAATAGCTTTAATCCTTGTAGCGCACCGTATCAGGTACGGCTTCAAGTTCTGGCCGGAATACCCGTTGTAACTGCAACCAATACAATTATTTGTTCCAATAACTCCGGCTCTCATTCTACCACCATTCAGGCTAGTTCATCGTACGACCCAAATGGCAGTATAACTTATAATTGGTCAAACGGTAGTTCAGGGCCAAGTATAACAGTTTCCCCCGTGGTCACCACTACCTATAACGTTACGGTTACCGGTATTTCAACGATAACTTGCAGTTCAACCGGGTCAATTACCATAAATGTTGGCTCAAATTGTTGCCAGGGTGACCCCACCACAAGCGGCACAACCTCCCCCACCTACACTTTTAATATGGGCAGCGATAATCCGTCTTTAAATTATATCCTTACACAAAACCCAGCTCTGCAAAGCCCGGCAACACCGGTTAATGTTGCTTTAAATGGCGATTTTCCTGTAGCAATTAACGGTGATTTTAGTCAGAATGTTCTTTTCCAGAATATCAATTTTTTAATGGGTCCAGATTCCCGTATTGATGTAGGCCCAGGACAAACATTAAATTTAAATTATTGCACGCTAAAAAGCTGTGGTGAAATGTGGGATGGCATCTATGTTGAGCCTGGTGCACAAATATGCACTATGCAAAACGGAGTGTTGGAAGATGCCAGAAACGGAATTACAATAAATGGCGATGCCAATTCCCCATCTGTAATTACCAGTAATTATTTTTACAACAATTACTCCAGTATAAATATTATAAACGGTACAGAAAACCCCGTTATAAGAAATAACACCTTCGACTTCCAAAGCCCAATGATGCCTCAGTCAGACGGCACCACACCCTACACCCATCCGCTATATGGCATCAAAGTTCAAAGCTCAACGCTCACAATCCCTGACGATATGGCATCGGGCAATACCTTTCAGAATATCAATTGCGGCATTTTTGCATTGGAAAGCAGTGTTTCATCCTATAACAACACTTTTAATAATATTTCTGGTCACGAAACCCCAAACTCCTTTGGCGGGGGCATGGGTATATTTGCCTATAACGGTTTAGGGGCATTGAGTGGTACAGCCAACTCCCTTAGTTCAATCAACGATAATTATACAGGTTGTAATTACGGCATAAACGCTCAATATGTATCGCTATATGCCGATAAAGGAACCTATACCAATGATAATTACGGTATTTACACAACAAATTGCACAGATTACATATCTGTTCTATATAATAATATGAGCAGTGTAAATTACGGCGTTACCCTAAACAGCAACAACAATGTTAACCAAAACGTTGGGTTCAACACCATATCGGTAAACGAACCGGTTAGTTATGTAACCCATTCCATAACTCCGTTCGGTTTGCCCATTACGTATTATGTTACACCTAACTATTATGGCATCGCCCAAAACGATGTAATTGGCACCAGTTCTAATATTTTTATTAATACCATTACCGGCGGCCAAAACTGTATTTCGCTAACTAATGCTAACAGTACTCAGGTATACAGCAATCACCTCACTCAAAACGGGGTTACACCTGTCAACTGTGCGCAGGCAGGCGTTGCTGCAAGCAATTGTAAAAATCTGAACATCGCGCTCAACTTTTTCGATGGTAACGGTTTATCTACTTATAATACAGCTAACTTTGGTACAGCCGCTAATAACCGTAAAAGTGGCATTTATTTAAATTCAACATCATCCGCAACTGTTTGTGGTAATGTCGTAGCCCAAATCCATTCTATTGGTTATGGTATGTTTTTTGCCGGTTATGGGCCTAACGTAAACGTTTGGCACAATTCGTTTAACACCAGTAAGTATGCAATGGAGTTGCAGGCTAATGGAGCGACAAGTATACTAGCCGATGTACAAGCACAAACCCCTAGCTATCCATCAACTATTTTTGACAATGGAAACATCGGGGCAGGATGGACAGGCCCATTTATTGGTACTAGCTTGGGTGCTACCAACACTCTTGCTGGAACAAATTATCACGCACCTAAATTTTATTTTACCTCCTTTGCAGATGAACCTACAAATAACCTTCCGCCTTTTCCTCCTTCGCTTGCTGTTATGACAGAGTTTATTGCTGATATACCCGTAATCACGTGTCCGATAATTTATTTATATCCTGGCCCGGGTTTGAACTGGAAATTCGGCAAAAGCAGGGTTCACGAAACCGAAGCCACCGGTTACGCAGATACTTTAATGGAACCGGGCTATAAAACCACCGGAGCCTGGCTGGCAAAGCGCAATTTATATGCCGCCCTGTGCGATAGCACCCCACCTATCCCACGTTTTAACTCCTTACCACCGAATATAACCTCCGTTTTAACAGCATATATTGATACAACCACGGATACTTTATTGGTTAGCGGCGCAGCAGAACTACTAAGTGCAATAACATCTGGCGATACTGTTAATAACTCAACCGATAGCTTGGTTGTTGACACCCTGATAACCAATTTTTTTGCTGCAAATCAAAACTCCGATTTTAATGCCATACAGGCGAGTTTAAACCAGGTTAGGAAACTGAGAGATACAAGCATTGTAAAAGATAGTAAGGTTTATACCGGCACTTTGGCCGGGGCATATACCCTGCTAGCCAACGTACCCGATACCAATGCTCAGACTGCTAATTTTGTTGCCGTAATGTCCATTTATCTCAATTACATGGCTCCTGGCGACACCATACCAATAGATACAGCCTCCTTAAATACCTTGGATAGTATTGCATTCCTTTGTCCATATGCGGCAGGTGACGCTGTTTATTATGCCCGGGCCATGCTGGCACAAAATGGCGATACCATCTTTTACGATGATTTACAATTATGTCCCATTGATAGCACCGACTCTACCGGCCATGGCGGTGAAAGATTGCATAGGGTTAACAACAGTGCTTCAAATGATACCACAACAACTGCGCTTTCTGCAAATTCTGGATTTGGGCTGGAGTTTGCTAAAGTTTACCCCAACCCTGCAAAACAAATCATTAATTTAGCTTATTATGTTAACACGGCCGCTGGAATTGAGTTTGATTTAATAGATCAATTAGGTGTTCCCGTTTTACAACAAACACTGGGTAATACGCAAAACTCGGCTCAGTTTAATACGGGAAATCTAAGTAACGGATTATATTATTGGGTATTGAAGGACCCCGAACGAACGATTAAAACAGGAAAGGTCGCAATTATAAAATGAAACAGGCTCTATACTTAATTTTACTGACACTGGCACCATTTAGATGCCAGTGTCAGTTGTACGATAACAAGTGGGTAGCAGGCGACACACCACTGTCTTTTATAAACTTTGATAGCGCCAATGTAATTATAGATTCTTTAGCCAATTATAATTTGAGATTTACGGTTACAGTGGCGAATATCTGTGATGAGAACGGACAGTTACTTTATATAACCAACGGTGTTGAAGTTTATGATAGTAATGGAGATACATTGCAAAATGGAACAGGAATAAACCCATGTACATATACTGCGCAACTTGTATGTTGTGGTTTGGATATTCCACAGGCAGCATTGTTTATTCCACAACCAGGCAATAACCGCTATTACTACCTTTTTCATTTTACCGATGATGACACTATTAATGGTGGCCCCAAAACACTGTATTACTCGATAGTTGACAAGGAGGGGAACAATGGAAAAGGTGCCGTTGCAGAAAAGAACATTTCCATACTACAAAATACACTTTTACGCGAAGGTGGAATGACAGCTTGTAAACATGCCAATGGCAGAGATTATTGGATTATAATGGGTGCAAGTGTAATAAATACATTTTATAAATTCTTAGTAACACCCAAAGGCGTTAAAGGCCCTTTTACACAAAGCATAGGCCCCGGGTTTCCATTGCCATATGATAATGCATACAGTCGATTCTCTCAAGATGGCAGTAAATATGTAACTGGAGATTATGTAGGTCCGGTATTAGTGATGGATTTCGATCGGTGCAACGGTGTGTTTAGCAATCCTCTTACAATCTATAACCAGGGCTGTGACTCTCCGCAAACTTGTAGCGCAAGCAGTTCCGTTGAAATCTCACCTAATAACAGATTTGTTTATGTGGCCGATGTTACTAATCTTAATCAATACGATTTATGGGCATCTAATCTTCAAAATTCCGTTGTACAACTATACTCAGATAGCGTTGATCATACCCATACCGGTGAACTTAATATGTTGCAATTATCCCCCGATGGCAAAATATACATTAGCGCATGGAATGGCCTTCCTTTTTATAATCCGTTACATGTAATTAATACCCCCAATGCAAAAGGAGATAGCTGTAATTTTAAATATGGGAGCCAACCTACTTATAGCCACAATAATAAACTTCCCAATATGATTAATTACCGCTTAGGTCCTTTGGCTGGGAGCGGCTGCGATACAATAACTGCTATAAACAATGCACAAATGGTTCAGGATGACGCAATACGTATTTCCCCCAACCCCGCCACCACCACCTGCACCCTAAAAACAGATGCCCCTAACCAAATGTGCAGCGCCATTGTTTTTGATGCGGTAGGCAGGCAGGTAATTCCCTTGTTTTATAACCAGCACCTCTCAACTTTTGATTTTAATTGCACCTCCCTTTCAACAGGTTTGTACTTTATTACCGTTAAAGATGAGCAGGGTAAGGTTGGGGTTTTAAAGTTGGTAAAGCAATAGTGGTGTGCTGTAGTTCATAAACTGATTGCACTGCATTAATCATGTCTTAATCCTTAAATCCTGCGTAAACAGGCTCACACATTATTACCCCCATTTAACCCCATTCGTAACAAATTGTTAAACCCCACTATCCATAATTTAAAATATAAATCATTTTTTCTTAAATATTTTTTGGTCATTTCATTTATTTCTACATATTTGTGCTTTATAAACCAAAACCCAATTTATGAAAAAAGTGATTTTTGCCCTTTCAGTTGTGGCCCTTGTTGGCGCATCTTCTTGTAACAAAGCTTATACCTGCACCTGCACTGCAAGCGCTCCGGTATCTGGCGCTCCGGTATCAAACTATTCAATCCCTAGCACAACCAAAAGCACGGCAACTACAACTTGCAACTCTTGGCAAACTACCCAGCAAGCCAGCTATAACGCTAACGGTGGAACTGGAACAGTTACCTGCTCAATCTAATCACCCCAGGTATTCAGAATTTAACAAAACGCATTGTAGCCATAAGCTGCAATGCGTTTTGCTTTTACCAAACAACGCCATCATGCCTGCAAGTCATAAATCCGTCCAACCCCTGCTCCCAAATCTGATTCAGATAAAAAAATCCTAACCAGAGCTTAGTCACAGCTTGGTAGAGTCGCGCTTCAAAAATTATTATTTCTCCCATGCCGCAAAGTCAATAAGTTAAAGGAATCCTGACCACGGAGTGGTCATAGCTTTATAGCAAAAATCAATATGAAGCTATACAACCCCGGAGCGGGTCGAACTTTGGGCACCCAACGTTAAACCTGCCTAACTAAATTACACCACACCACCCTTTCCGGGGCTGTATTATATATGCCCTACCCAACCTCATTCTCCCCCATTTCGCCTAAATGTTTAATTTCGTGTTCAACTAAACCAGAGAGTGATGAAAAAAGTGTTTCTATATATTGTGCTGGCGGCTGGCATAGCGCTGAGCGCCTGCAACCAAAAAGCATCCGCGCCCAAGGCTGATGATAAAATGAGTGCCGATTCAAAAGGTGTAAACATCAAACTAAGCCAATTAGCCAGCAATAAAGATTATAACTGCGGAATGTCTTTGGCCGAAGGCAGCATTGCGGATACTGCTACTTACAAAGATAAAATCTATGGCTTCTGCTCGCCCGAGTGTAAAGCCGATTTTTTAAAAGACCCGGAAGCTTCATTAGCTAAAAAATAAATTCTGACCATGCCAGCAAGTAAAATAATTGGAGTCGGAATGTACGTTCCCGACAATGTAGTTACCAACGAAGACCTCACCAAAGTTATGGACACCACCAACGAGTGGATTATTGAACGCACAGGCATAAAAGAAAGGCGTTTTTTTGAGGAAGGTAAAGATACAGTATCAAGCATGGCCGTTGCCGCTTCCGAGATGGCCCTGGAGCGTGCCGGTAAAAAACCCGAGGATATAGACTTTATAGTTTTTGCAACCCTCAGTTCCGATTATAATTTTCCCGGTTCCGGTGTATTGTTACAGCGCAAATTACCGTTCCGCAACATCGGGGCCATTGATATACGCACTCAGTGCTCTGGTTTTATTTACGCCCTTTCGGTAGCCGACCAGTTTATTAAATCAGGCATGTATAAAACCATCCTGGTAGTAGGTTCCGAAGTTCAGTCCAACGTATTTGAACTTACCGACCGCGGAAGAAACATGTCGGTTATATTCGGCGATGGTGCCGGTGCTGTAGTACTTGAAGCCACCAACGAACCCAACAAAGGCATCCTTACCACCAAACTGCACAGCGATGGCAAATTTGCCGAAGAGCTTTACCTGGAACACCCCGGCAGCCGCCGTAAAGTAAGGTTCAGCCCCGATATGATGGAAAAAGGCGAATTGCTACCATACATGAACGGCAAACTGGTTTTCATGAACGCCCTCAAATACTTCCCCGAAGTAGTGCGCGAAGCCCTGGCCGAAGTTAACCTGAAAGAAAGCGATATAGACCTCTTTATCCCCCACCAGGCCAACGCCCGCATTACACAGGCCGTTCAAAAAGAAATGAATTTCCCCGATGAAAAAGTAGTTTCAAATATCGACCGATACGGCAACACCACCGCCGCCTCAATTCCCATAGCATTATGCGAAGCCTGGCAAGACGGCCGCATCAAAGAAGGCGACCTGGTAGCCCTAGCAGCATTCGGCAGCGGATTCCTTTGGGCAAGCGCTTTGATACGGTGGTAAAAGCCCCATCCAAAATCCTCTTTAAATTTGAAGTCCGCAACAGAACCCTCTCCTTCGGAGAGGGCAGGGTAAGGAGCCCTACCTAATCAACGTCACACTCCCCTTAAACAACTTATCAGCATGCCCGTCTGAGAACGAAACCTGTATCGCATACACAAAAACACCCGGCTGCATTGGCTTTCCTTTAAAAGTTCCATCCCACTCAAAATCCGGACTGTTACTTTCAAAAACCTTTTCCCCCCACCGGTCAAAAACCTCAACCGCCACATACCGCATAGCCGCCTTATTACCGAATATTTCAAAAAAGTCATTGTTGCCATCATTGTTAGGCGTAAACGCATTCGGAATAAACAAATCATAATCCGGTATCACCTGTATATCCAGCGTATCAAATGCCGTGCAGCCATTGTTATCAGCACCGGTAACCAGGTAATGCGTATCATAAGTTGGCGAAGCCACTGGTGCTGCACAATCGCTGCACGTTAACCCTTCTGCCGGTGTCCACTGGTAATGCATCTGGGTGCCGTTAGTTGTGGTCGCCAGTTGCACAAGCTGCCCCAGCTTAATAACTGTAAACGATGGCGCCGCTTGCAACGTAAGCACAAACTGGTACTGTAAAGTAAAGGATGAATCAATGGTGCATCCATACCGGTCTGTTACCGTTACACTATAATTACCCGGCGCTAAATTACCCGGCGCCGAACCCTGCTGTGCCCCGGCCCATTGATATTGATAAGGGTTCGTATTGCCACCAACCACCAAAGCAATAGACCCGTCCTGCAATGGCGGACAAAGAGGATTATCAACCGTCACCTCAAGTATCAAAGTAGGCTGAATAACAACCACTGCACTTGCGGTTACACTACACCCGTTATGGTCATCAACCGTAAGCGAATAAGTACCTGCATGAATACTACTGATGTTTTGCGTATTGCTACCGTTACTCCAGTTATAAATATAAGGCGCGGTGCCACCGGTATCCGTTGAAACCACCGCTCCGTTTTTAGCCACCGGGCAGGTTTCGTTGGTCACGGTCAGGCTGGCAGCAAGCGCGGCTGGCTGGGTAACCAAAAGCCCTGTGTCAGCACCGGTACAGTTATGGTTATCAGTAACCGTAATTGCATAATCGCCCGGCGCAAGGCCGGTAATTTGTGGGGCAGTTGCTGCATTACTCCATAAATATCCGTACGGCGGAGTGCCACCGGTTATTATCGTTTCTATACTGCCGTCATTTTTGCCAAAGCAACTGATATCCGTAATGGTTGGTGTAATAATTATCGAATCGGGCGAAACAATACTTGCCGCCTTACTCACCGAACACAGATTCGAATCCGTTACCGTTAAAGTATATGTTCCGTTTGCAAGGCTGGCAATGTTGGCTGTGTTATCGCTGTTGCTCCAGTTCAAGGTATATGGCGTTACACCACCGCTTTCAGTAGTATAAATCCGCCCATCCGAAAACCCGTAACAACTTGGCGCAACCGCCGAATCAATAGCAATAGCAAGCACAGGCGGTTGGGTAATATTAATGGTTGTGTCCGTAGTGCAATTGTTGGCATCGGTACCGGTCACGGTATAATTGCCGGCTGCAAGTTGCGTAATGGCTGAAGTAGTTGCACCGTTACTCCACGCATAGGTATAGGCACCGGTTCCTCCGTTAAGCGAGGCAGTAATGCTTCCGGTGCTATTTCCATTACACAATACATTTACTGCAACAATAGATAATTGCAATGGCTGCGGCGTGGTCACAGTGGCGCTGCCCGTAACAGAACAGCTGTTCAAATCGGTAACTGTAACCATGTAAGTGCCCGGCGATAGGTTCGCAATATTAGCTGTTGTCAACCCGCCGGTCCATAAATAAGTGTACGGGCTTACTCCTCCCTGCACAGTAGTATTTATTTTACCGTTGTTAAATCCTGCGCAGGTAACGTTGGTATCTGTCAATGCAACCTGCAAAACTGCCGGCTGATTTATTATTGCCGTAGAGCTTATGGAACAATGCAGGCTGTCTGTAACAGTTACAAAATAAGTACCCGCCGCCAGGGCCGGATTATTCTGCGTGGTAACCGCATTACTCCATGCAAAAACATCCTGCCCTGTTCCACCCGAAACTATGAGTGACGCAGTTCCATTCGCCTGCCCAAAACAAATAACCGGTGTAACAATAACCGAATCCGTTAAAGCCGTCGGTTGCGTAATAGTATCGCTTAATGTACCCGTACACCCAATAGCATCTTTCACCAAAACCACATAATACCCTGCAATCAGGTTACTGATATTCGCTGTGGTTTGCAGGCTGCTCCACGCATACGCATAAGCCGCCGTGCCACCGTTAATGGCAAGTTGTATGGCTCCATTATTGCCACCAAAGCAACTAACGTCCGTATTGGTTGCCGTAAGTACCATCGGGGCCGACTGCCTCACTACAAAACTATCAACGCCCGTACAACCCGCAGCATTACTAACCGTAACCCTGTATGTAGCCGGCGCACCAACTGTAATCGTCTCCACCGGGTCACCGGTGCTCCATTTGTATTTTGTATAACCGGTACCCGCATCCATCTTAGCACTATCACCCGGTGCGCAAAGTGCCGAGTCGCCTGTAATCACCGGTGTAGGACTGATAACTGAAACCGCATTAATCGAATCAATCACAAAGCAGTTGCTCACTGTAATTTTCACAGCATACAATCCCGCTGTTTGAATCACCTTAACCGGATTGGTGCTGCCATCGTTCCACAGGTAGCTGCTGGCCCCAAAAGTGGTGGCATCTAAAGTAAGTGTGGTTCCAGTACAAAGGTTTGTATCGGTGCCAAATGGCCGCGTATTGCTCAGGTTGGATATATGGATGCTGTCCCGCGCTATACAGGTTCCTTCAGTAGCCGTAACATAATAAGTACCTGCACTGTCGGTAGTAAAATTAGGCGAGGTTGAACCGGTATTCCATAAAAAGGTTTCGCCCGGGCTTACAGTTATATTGGGCTGGTAACTCATACCGGCGCATAAGGCCTGGTCCGGCCCCAGGTTAAGTGCCGGTTGTGTACCGGTGCCCACCACTATCGGTTTCGAAACTTTACAATTATTAAAGCTGTCAACAACAGTATACGTTCCGCCGCTGGTAACATTGTAAATTGAATCCGTGGTGCCATCCTGCCACAAATAAGTAGCACCGGGCCAAGTGGTAGCATGTAGTATTAAAGACAATGGCGGACATAAAGTAGTATCCCCCGGCAAGTGAATGGTTGGCTTTTGATTGGCAACAATAGTTTGCCGCAAACTATCCTGCTTGTTGCATGCCGTATTGGTTACCGTTAAAAGCACGCTGTAATTCTGCGTAAGGTTCGGGGTAGGGAAAGCATACGTTGGGTTCTTAACGTTCGCCGTGTCCCCATCACCAAAATCCCAATGATATAAAATCGAATCTCCTTCCGTTGATTGGTTCACAAAATAAACCGAATCGTTTGCGCACGATTGATTGCTTATCCAGTTAGCAACCACAAAACAACTAGATACCGGTATGCAGCCCGGCTGCGCCAGCGCAGCGTTAATCTGCACCGCAATAGTTCCGGTAACCTGCCCGAAAGGATAACCAAACTGGTTAGCCGGTTCAACCACCTGTATGTAATAGCTGCCCTGTGTCATACAGTTAAACGTATTCACGGTGCTGGCGCTTACAAAACAACTGCCTGGGTTCATGGCATTACAGGTGCCATATAACATGCGGTACCGGATCTGGTCCGCAGGCACATTGGTATTGTCAGTCAATACCGGTGTAATATTAAACGTATCAGGCCCGGTTATAGTAAACCGGTACCAGGTAGATTTAAACTGAGGAATCGAATCTCCGTTAGGTATCAGGCAACCCATGTTCGAGCCATCTTCTCCAAAATCACCGCCAATAGTATGGCAATCAACAACTGCCGTCATATCAATTGCCCCCGGCGCCGAAATACTTCCCGAAATCGGGTCAGCACAATAATCACCATGCTGGTCAATAAACCATAGCACCGGTTGCTCTGTTTCATCGGTCCGGTTACAGCCAGTCATTAAAATATAATAGGTGCCTGCAGTTATACAACTTTGGTACCATTCGGTGTTAGTTGGCGCATCATAATAATTATACTGCACGCCCGGCAAATTTGCCAACCCATGTGTGGTAGAATCTCCGGGCACCACTTCCCGGTACCATGTTAACTGGCAACCATCTACCGAGTTTTGGTTTTGCCCGTTAATCAGGTACCGCATCCTTATCAGGCCTGAGGCATTAACCGTAAATTTATACCACAGGTTCTTCTGCGTACAATTGCATGGATTAGGGTCGAATGAATCCTGAGAGGCACAGGTAAAATTATCAACCCCACCCATAAATATACCAGTGTCTAAAGGCACATTGGTATAAGGCGGCGCAACCTGGTTCAATCCGTTTATAACATTAGCCTGATAATAATGATCGTATAGCGGGGCACTCGTATTAATAGTATCGTACAAAATATTTACTTCTGTCTGGCTGTTCGGCTCCAGGTTGTAGGAGTTATCTACAACAATATAGTACCGCTGCTTAATGGCCGTACAGGGGGCTCTGTAAAACGAAACCTCGTTATAATATCCGCAATAGTTATAATAATTATTGGCAACCTCAGTAAGGCCCATGGCAGTTGAAGAATCTACCTGCCCGCTGGCAACCAGGTTAGCAAAAGGAGTATTGCCATTCACGGTATCCAGGTAAACGGCAAAAGGGTACTGGCTGGTTTTATCAGCCGTCATGTTATTCACCCTTATATAACAGGTACCGCCCTTATCAAGCGTAAAGGTGTACCACAAATTACGGCGGGGTGCGTTATAACCATTCCCTGGCGCAGCGGCATCAAAAGCGTAATCATTATTTACCGAATTATACAGCAAGGGGTCATAAGAAATATAGCAGGCATTCACCGTAGGGTCACTGGCCTGGGCTCCGGTAGTGCAGTAAAAGAAATCATCGCTGGGTGCTCGGTTTGCATCTATTGGGTTAACCGCACCAACAGCACCGTTGTACCACGTGCTGTCCATCGGTATTTCGCCGAAATCATAAGCACTAACTGCATTATCAAATCTCGAATATCCAACACTGTCAATGTAAATACTCGGCCGGATGCTTGAGCCCGCAAAATTATCTGGCGGAAATATAACCAGCGTATAAGTACCGGCCACCAGGCGGCAAAGCTGTGTGTAATCTCCATTGCTGTTGCAAGGCTGCACCGGTTGGGTGGTAAGCATCAGTGCAGAGTCTGTCCGCACATCAAACGGAAACACCTCGCACATGGCACCGTTCATGCCATAAATATGAATGTACGACATATCAGGCAACGTAAACACATAATAAGTAACCCTGTTAGGCTGATAACTATTGGTACAAGGCATCAGCGATTGCAATGCCCACGGTGTATCAGTAGTGCAATTATAATTTTCCTGGTAAAGGTTATAAGTAGTATCGGTAACCGGATAATCGTTAGTGCCATGGTTTACCGTTTGGGTAATTAAAAACGGTAAATGCGTAGTGGTATCAATGCAGGCTTTATAAGGATGATCGTACATAGGGCCCGGTGGCGCTTGTGTAATGCTGATGTTTACATAATTAGGGTAACCTATATCGCCACCATAACCCCTGCCGCCGTTGTAATTTGTTACCGGTGCTCCGTAAGTCGGGCCTTCGCCGTAGGCTATGATGGTATACCAACCCGCAGGCAGCGGCGTACAAGGGCCGGTATACGTACTATTGAAACAATTCCATGGCCCACCTACGGGTGTAAGGGTGCTAATTCCGTTCGTGGCTTCGCCATAAAATAAAGTTAGGGTACCTGCCTGTGCACAGCTATATGCGGCCGAACTGGTAATGGTTACAAGTGCTGGCGCGCTTAAATAAAACTGCCTGTAAATAAGCTTGGTTGCAGGGTTGCCATAACTTAAAGGGCAAGGCCCCTGCCCGCCAATGCTATCAGGGTTATCTATGCACGAAAAATGATCTGTAATACTGTTAATGCTGCTTCCGCCATAATAGGCTATGGAATCAATAATGTTTCCCATATTCTCAGCCAGCGCCGCGCTATGATAAACGGTAGTTATCAGCGATTCACTCATCGTCCAGCTTGCATTTTGCCCTACTATAGTCGAATCGCCAAAGGTAACCAGTGTATACATCCCCGGCACTACACAAGCCCTTGGCCCCGCACAACCTCCGTTGCCAAAACATAAACTTGCTTTGCTTAACCCGTTAATTGTATCGCCTGAAAGGTGGGCCACCTGCGCCGTTGAAAGGCTGTTGGCATCGCCCTGGTACAATATATTTCCTGTTTGCCAGTAGTTCCAGCTAAAAGCCCCGGTAAAAGTCATAATACCGCTGTCCGGCACTCCGTCGCCATTGGCGTCACCCACCAAAAACTGGTAATAAATGGCCTTGGTTTCATCGGGGTCGTTGCAATGTGTGCCCGCGGGCATTACGGTGTTATCGCAGCCAAAAGTATCTACACCGGTTGGGTAAGTGGTATTTTGCTGAAGTGCGCCATAGGCATTACCAGTATTGTTTACGGTATCAACCGCGCCCGGTACATCCAGCGAGTAGTGATTAAACGCTTGTGTGGTAGCAATACTATAGGTTACATTTAATCGCTGGCCCAAATTATCGCGCCATGCGCAACCCCATTGCGGGTCGTCATCCCGGCCCATCACCTGCATGCTATAGGTGCCAGGCTGTACGCATGTCATAGAGGTGGTACTTACAAACTGGTTATAAAGGTCTGCAAGGGTATCAATGTTATTGCATGATGCACTGATGTCTTTTTTAAAAATTCTAACAAACGGCGCATTGCCGTTATTGTAAATATTAAAATACATGTTGGATGGCTGCGTAACCTGGAAGGTAAACCAGTCATTCAAAGTATAAGTTACCCCCGCATGGGTTACCCCGCCCGCAGGATTCGTTTGACCGCACACATTTTGCGAAAATCTCGAGTTGCATCCCCAGTAATCAAAAGTGCTTCCGTTTCCACCCGGCAATACCCCTAAAACGTTCACCGGGGCAACTGCCGCTGTGGTGGGCTGAGGGCCATTGGTAGGTGCTACGCCCAAAATATCCAGGTATACCCTTACATTATCTGCAAAGGTTTTGTTAAAGAATATCTGAATGCTGTACCGGGTACTGGTATCCAGCGTGCATTCATACTACCGCTGAAACCACGCTCCGTAATTAACAAAAGTATCAACCACCGGCCCGTCAATCAGGGTTAATCCCGAAATGGGTGTTGTCAGCTGGTCGCCTTTATAAAGGTTATAAGCAAAGGTAGCGCCAGGGTTATTATTAAAGCAGCATCCCGCAGTAGGCCCAATTAATACCTGCGCCCAGTCAATATATGATGGTGTGGTAAACGTTAACCAAACGCTCTGCGTCCAGTCCAGGTAATTAGGCCCCAAGGCGTGGCACGATTCCGTGGTATCAAACACGGTCTGGCAGCCCGTTGCAAAATCCACATAATTCTGGCATGATGGCGGAACGCCAAAATTGTATGCAAGGTCGCTGTCCGTTCCATCGTATGATGCAGGCGAAGGGTTATCCAGCAGTAAGGTGATAAAAATCGGCCCGTCAGCCGCAAAATTCGAACTTACCTGCACCAGGTAATTGCCCGGTTTAAGGCAGGGGTTAGTGGAGTGCCCAAACACCGATTGCGCCGCCAGCAACGCGCTATCCGCTTCGGCTGTGTTAGGATAACAGGTATTGGTTTTGTAAACCGTAAAACCCACATCGTTCGATGCAATCAGGTTAGAGGGTTGTTGAAGCGTTAAGGTGCAATAACGTGCAGTAGGCAAATAAAAACTATACCAAACCGATTTTTTATTTTCCCCCGCCGATGATATGGTTGAATAAAAAGTTTCACCGGGCTCAACCGTGGCGTTTGTCAGGTCGGCCTGCGCCGAGGTAAAAGTACCAAGCCCGTAACCATTGTTGCTAATAACCACCGGGCTTGCACTGGCACAATTATCATTAACCGGCGCCTGCGCCTGTATTATCAGGGCACAAAACAAAAATACCGGTAGTAAAAGCCTGGTAAATTTTAATCTCATTGAATTATTTAGGGCTTAGTAGTAGACAAATTGTTATATACTTTGGTTGCTTTAATCAGCGCCTTCCTTAAAAATATAGCTTTAAGGTCATCATACTTCTACAGTGGGCTTCAAAGATATGAAAAATCGCCTATTTCCACTCTTTATTGTGACAGGCGTTGCGTTCTGGCATATATAAATACTTGCAATGTAATTGTTGGGGCTAACGGTTCATGCCTTTGTCGGCAATTTAAAACACCTGTAACTTCTCTTTACAGGCCAGTAATATTTGCATCAGCGTTGATACATCTGTCTTTCTTATATGGACAGCGCCCTGATTTCCAGTATTATCATGCTCATTTACCTGTAGTGTAACCTCCCATTCGCCTTTGGTAAAAAGCCTTCCGTTGCCGGGTGTATAAGAGGCATATATTACAAAATAAGAATTATTGAACCGCTTGGCAAAATGTATTTCATTTTCCGGGTTCAAAGGCAGCAGGCTATCAGCAATAAATTCAAGTGCATTGATGGCATCATTGGCTTCGCCCGCATCAATGTAACCTTCGCACTGGCCCTCGGCATTGCTGCCACTGAAGTATATGTCTTTCGAAACAGTACCATTAGCAAGGCTTCGTTCTTTCCTGATGTTTACATTTAAGTTAACATCAGGGTTATAAGAGATATTAGCCATTTTCTTTATCTCCGACAAGTAAGCTTTCCCCATTTGCCCGGTCCTTTCAACCGACCCGGTTGCATTGGGGTCATCAGGTGCTGGCTGCGCATTTAGACATAAAACAAAAAAATAAAAAATAAACAGCCACAGACTTTTCATATCAACGTTTTACCTGCTCTCAATATATTTTATGCAAAGCTCAATAGTAGCCTCAACACCTTTTTTATGTGTGCGCTCCACACCATGCGATGCCGCCACACCCGGTCCAATCAAAGCAACTTTATAATCCTTCCCTGCCCTTAACGCCGCACTGCCATCGCTGCCATAATATGGGTAAACATCAATGGCATAAGGAATTTTATTAGCCTCAGCAAGCGCCACTAACTTCTTTCTGAATTCGTAATCATACGGGCCCGAAGAGTCTTTGGCGCAGATAGAGCATTTAACTTCATTACCCTGGCAGGCATCGCCCAAAACACCCATATCTATAACCAGCAATTCATTAACCGTATCGCTGTAACCCACAGTGCCTCCGTGCCCAACTTCCTCGTAATTGCTGAAAAACAATTCCACCGGCGGTGTAATGTTTTTGGCTTTGCAATAACGGGCAATTTCAAACAACACAAAGCAGCCCGCTTTATTATCCATAAACCTCGATTTTATAAACCCGTTAGCGTACTCCCGGTAACGTGGTTCAAAAGCAATGATGTCACCCGTTTTAATGCCCAGCTTTGCCACATCATCTTTACTATAAACTTCTTCATCTATACGAATGTGCATGTTATCCAAAGTGCGGTTACTGGTTTCCCTATCCTTATTAGCATGTGCTGATGGGTTATTAAAAAGTAAAGTGCCGGTAAATATTTTACCGCTTAACGTAATAATATTTACATACTCCCCTTCTGCACTGGTAAGCAACAATCCCCCAAGCTGACTAAAACTTAATGTACCATCCCCCTTCACCCCGGAAACAATAGCCCCCAGCGTATCTACATGCGCCGCAATAGCCAACGTAGGCGCTGCGCCAAGGGCACATTTAACCGCCCCTTTTTGCGTGTATTCAGGTTTATATCCAATCGCCGTTAGTGTATCAAAAATATACTTACAGGCTTCGGCTGTAAATCCTGTAGGCGAGTCAATATTTACCAGTTCTTCAAGTTGTTTGTAGTTGTACATGATTAGTCCGCATTTTTCGAATGGCAAGATAGAAAATATAGCAAAAGGTTAATAAATACGGCTTAACCAACATGCTGCTCTGCCAAAAGCCAGATTCATCGCTATTGGCAATTTTGGCTCTGGTTTCCCCTTTAGGGGACGCTTACCATTACCCAAATTTCTTTTCCGTTATTAGGAAACCCGAAGGGTTGATATGATTATAGTAACACATGCAACAAGGCCATAAATCCCGAAGGGATGACATGATTGGGCCCGCTAAAAGTGTCGAACCATGCCATCTCTTC
>CAISWS010000268.1 GCA_903889265.1 uncultured Bacteroidota bacterium | reverse complement strand
TGATATTTTGGGTAACCACGTCTGAAGCGGTAGCAGTACAACCGTTAGCAGTTTCTGTAACAGTAATAGTATAAGTAGCCGGCGTCGTAACAGTGTTGGTGGCTACAGTAGGTCCATTGCTCCAGTTTAAAGTAACTCCGGCGGCGGGATTCGGTGTGGCAGTTAATGTTTCGGTGGTAGTAGTACAAGTCAGCTGAACCGGGGCATTGAGACTTACGGTTGGTGCTGTGATATTCTGAGTGACGATATCCATGGCAGTGGCAGTACAACCATTGGCAGTTTCTGTAACTGTAACAGTATAGGTGGCCGGAGTTGTAATAGTGTTAGCGGCAGTAGTAGGTCCGTTGCTCCAGCTAAAGGTAACTCCGGCAGCGGGATTAGGCGTAGCGGTTAATGTTTCGGTGGTAGTGGTACAGGTCAACTGAATCGGGGCATTAAGACTCACGGTTGGTGCAGTGATATTCTGAGTCACGATATCTGAGGCAGTAGCTGTACAACCGTTTGCTGTTTCTGTAACTGTAACTTTGTATGTTGCCGGTGTTGTAATGGTGTTTGCCGCTGTTGTTGGCCCGTTGCTCCAACTAAAAGTAACTCCGGCTGCGGGAACAGGTGTAGCTGTTAATGTTTCTGTAGTAGTGGCACAAGTAAGCTGAATCGGGGCATTGAGGGTTACTGCAGGAGGCGTGATATTTTGGGTAACCACGTCTGAAGCGGTAGCAGTACAACCGTTAGCAGTTTCGGTAACGGTAACCGTATATGTAGCCGGAGTTGTTACAGGGTTAGTGGCTACAGTGGGTCCGTTGCTCCAGATAAAGGTAACCCCAGCAGCAGGATTCGGTGTGGCCGTTATTGTTTCGGTAGTGGTAGTACAGGTCAGCTGAACCGGGGCATTGAGGCTCACGGTTGGTGCTGAGATATTCTGCGTGACGATATCCGAGGCAGTAGCTGTACAACCATTAGCTGTTTCTGTAACCGTGACAGTATAAGTAGCGGGAGTTGTTATGGGGTTTGTTGCTGTAGATGGTCCGTTACTCCAACTAAAGGTAACTCCCGCAACAGGATTAGGAGTAGCAGTTAAAGTTTCTGTAGTAGTTGTACATGTCAGCTGAACCGGTGCGTTGAGGGTCACGGTTGGCGCCGTGATATTTTGAGTGACCACATCTGAGGCAGTTGCAGTACAACCATTAGCCGTTTCGGTAACAGTAACTTTATATGTTGCAGGGGTAGTTACAGTATTTGTGGCTGTAGTCGGCCCGTTACTCCAGGCAAAGGTTACTCCTGCCGCCGGATTGGTAGTGGCCGTTAATGTCTCGGTAGTGGTGGCACAGGTAAGTTGAACCGGAGCGTTTAAGTTTACAGTGGGTGGGGTATTATTTTGGGTTACAACAGCTGAGGCAGTTGCAGTACAACTACTTCCGGTAAACGTTACTGTAACGGTATAGGTATTTGGCGTTGTAACCGTTGTTGTGATACCGGTACCTCCTCCTCCGCTCCATGCGTAAGTAACTGTACTTGGATTTACTACAGGTGCAAGTGTAATACTGGTTGTGGTACAGGTTAAATTACCCCCGGTAAGACTTGCTGTTGGAATGGGGTAAACGGTAACATTTTCCGTTGCAGTGGAGGAACATCCGGTTATTGTGCTGGTAGTTGTTACAGAATATACATCGGTTATGGCCGTATTGGTAAGGTTGCTAAGAGTAACGGTGGGGTTGGCTGCAGTGGCGCTACTTAACCCTGTAGCCGGGGACCAGGTATATGTATATCCGGCCACTGCAGTGGTGCCCAGGGTACCACTGCTTCCTGAACAAATAGCCGGAGCCGTACCTGAATCTGACGGCAATGGAATACTTGAAACCGCAACTGTAGCAGTAGATTGACAATCATAGACATCGATTACGGTAACTGTATAGTTGCCAGCGGCTAAGCCGGATATTGTGGTAGGGCCGGTTTGGCCAGCATACGTAGTTCCATTTGACCATTTGAAGGTCCATGGACTATTAACACCAACAGGTGTAGCGGTAGCGGAACCTGCTGATGTACCTGTGCAGGTAGCCACTGAAGACATAGTAGGAGGACAACAGGAACCAATTGCTTCATAGGTAGCCGGTGAATCGCTCTGGCAGGCATTATTAATCCAAACACCCGATTCTCCATCACCGCTGGTGTGAAATATAACGTCCAGATTACTGCCGGGGGAACATGCGGAATTGGTTGTAATGCTTATACAAAACTCCCAAACACAACTTATACCAAAGGCTACGTCCGTTTGGCAATCATCACCAAAGCTATTTCCCGGCCCCCCCACATAACCGTTGGGATCTGAGCTATTATAGTAAAAACCTTCAGGCCAAACTGATAAATTGGCCGAGTTAGTATCTGCAGTATACCAAGCCCAGGTACCTAATCCATCAATGGAATTTGGAGGTGTTCCGGGGGTTAAAGTTGATAAATTCCAACCGGAGCCAAATGAAGGAGTTACGCCATGCAACCAATTAGTGTTTGTTTCGTTCCATGCGGTAACAGTAAAGCAAAATTGTACGGTTTGCCCGGGTTGGTATTCACCGTTAACGGGCGGGGGAGTGGCAACAAGAGTGGAAGAAACCATACAATTGGCGCAATCATTATCGTTATGCACCGTTAAATTAAAAGTGCCGGTTTGTGATGCTGTTTCACCGGCAACCTGTATATAATAAGTCTGCCCAATTACTAACTCATAAACGGTTAAGGTTGCTGTGCCACCGGCACCTGTAGCGCAGCCTAATCCTACCTCGTTAGCGCAGGTACCAGTCCAAACAGTTACTACCGGGTTTGCAAAAGTTGCTGCCGAGATAGTAACCGTTGCCTGGTAACTGCTGGCGACAAAACTATACCATACATCTTTGGGGAAATTGGTAAGGCTTGGAGGCGCACAGTTAGCTAAATAAGGATAAGGCATTGAGGGCGTAGCGCCAACTGTGGTTTGATTGGTTAAAACCGTGTTCGCACCTTTTTTTATGCCGGTTCCGGTACATGCGTTAGGAGCAGCTAAGGTACCTAAATTGGTAGCCGTACTGCAGTTATCGTTGGCCGGTTGCGCAATAACACGCTCATGACAAAACGAAAAAGCAATTAAAACCAGAAATATGTAAAAATGCTTCATTCCGTTTTATTTCCTGCCCGTGGAATATTTTACTTTTTGGTTTCGGGGGTATTCTGCACCTATTTCTCCTGATGATGTTAAATGAAAGACAGGTAGCTTATATTGGGGGAGGAATGATGATTTATAGGCCGTAATATCTTTCACCAAACCAGATTGCTGCAATTCCCTGGCCGAGTAAAGAATGATATCAAACCCGTTAGCAAATTTAAGTGTGTCTCTTTGTTCAAGCAATCTGAAGTTTTCAAATTGAGCTTTATTGATAAATTCAGTAATCTCATTTACGGTAAATTCCTGATATCCAGCATTTAACCGGCATTCAAAACTGTGCGGAACAGTTTGCTGAGCCCGGACCATCTGAAAAGCAAAAAAAAGTAAAGCGATAAGTAGATTTTTATTCATGCTTGATCTTAACTAGCTGAGATATTTTAACGGCTGTGCTGATTATTACGAATTTAACAATTTTAGAACGAAGCCCACCCTTTTTTATACACACAACTTCCACTTATTTGGACGTACAAACTATAGATTACGTTGCTTGCGGGTTTCTTCCCTAACCTTGCCGGATAATGATATAAAATATAATATACTCATACCATCAAACGCAATATCAAAACTTGATTGTATGGGGATGTAAAAACAATGCAAGTTTATGTGTCTTTCTATTGTCAACAATATAGTGCGTTTAACTGAAAAAGTCAAAAAAATTTCCAATGAATTACATAAGGTATAATCAGGTATCTTTTACTCTTCTTCTTGTTTCTGCTGAACGCGCCCTATTTTGTAAAAGCGCTTTTTGTAATAAGGTTCATCCATGTCGCTGATAATCACTCCGGAATGGGTGGAAGCATGGGCAAATTTATTGTTCTGAAGATAAATGCCTACGTGCGAAACCTGCCCTTTTTTGATTTTGAAGAAAACCACATCGCCTTCCTTAACGCCGGATAGGCCCTTTTTTACGATTTTGCACTGGGCTAAAATAGCTCCGGCACTGGGCCCCAGGGTTTTGCCATATATTTTCTCGTACAACATGTTTACAAAATGCGAGCAATCAATGCCATGGTCTGTATTGCCTCCATACCTGTAACAGGTTCGGTACCAACGGAAAATTTCATTGTATAGTTTAATGTTTTCGGCCTGGCTTAAATCAATAGATTTCGATTTGTAAAAGGAATCTATTCTTGCCGAATCGGCATCACTTGCTATACTTACAGCGGGCTCATAATTTACCAGGCTGGAATCCTGCGCCTTTAAGTTAAAGGCAAACATGCAAACCAAGGCAAGGCAGGTTACCAATTTACAGGCTTCTGCTTTCAAGGCGATAGTGGAGGCTAATATCCTGTTGTTCAAAATATTATGCTTTTGAGGGGATATTCAATTTGCTGTGCTTATAGCCATAGGTAAAATAGACCACAAAGCCAACAATAAGCCAAAGCAGAAACCTCTCCCAATTACTGGTTCCCGATTCGCACAAAAGGTAGCTGCACGAAAGAAATCCTAAAACGGGAATAAGAGACATGTTTTTCCAGAAGCTGATAATGGTAGTAACTATAGCGAGGGCCAGAAACAGCCATAACATAAACTGGGCCTTAAAAGCCCTCCAGCCTGTGTTGTAAATACTGGTTTCGGGCAGGGCAGAAGTGCGCAAAGCCTGTTTAAAGTCTTCGGGTTGCAGCAGATTAAAATTTGTTTTTACCGAATCGGGGCTTTGTGCAGTAACAAAGTTTAGCTTATATATCTGGGCTATTTGGTGTTGCAGGGCTATCTGGTCTGCTTTGGGCAAATCTTCCACGGCCTCATCTATTGATTTTACCTGGCGCACTTTCATGTAGTCGTTAATATTCTCGTAGTTATACTTTAGTAATAACGCGCAGCCAGCAATAAAAAGTATGGGCATTATAAATTTAGCGTTGATGTAAGGGGTCTTGAATTTGCTCTGCGGCGGGTTGGGATACAACTGCATGCGCAAAATGCCTCCACATACCAACACAAAGGCAAACAAAGTGCCAACGCTGGTAAGGTCGATTACAAAGTTCATATCCAGGAACAAAGCCGGTATGGCAACCACAACCCCGGTCAATATAGTGGAAAAGGATGGCGTTTTAAACTTAGGATGCATGCGTGAGAAGATAGGAGGGAGAAGCCCATCGCGGCTCATGCTCATCCATATTCGAGGCTGGCCGATTTGAAAAACCAGTAACACACTAGCTGTAGCCATTACCGCACTAATGGACACAATACCCGCTATCCAGTTGAGGTTTATCTGTTGAAATACGAACGAAAGAGGGTCAGCCACATTTAGCTTTTTAAAGCTAACCATGCCGGTTAATACCAGGGCAATCAGTACGTAAATTACCGTGCAGATAATGAGTGAGTAAATCATACCACGCGGTAAATCGCGTTGCGGGTTGTGACATTCTTCGGCGGTGGTTGAAATGGCATCAAAACCTATGTAGGCAAAGAAGACAGCGGCTGTGCCTTTTAATATTCCACCCAAGCCGTTTGGCATAAACGGATGCCAGTTACCCGGCTTAATGTAAAATGCACCCAGTACTATTACCAGCACAATAATGATAAGCTTAAAGCCTACCATAAAATTGGCCGAGTTGCGCGACTCTTTAATACCTATGTAGGTGATGTAAGTAATAAGCACCACAATGCCAAAGGCAGGCAGATTACAGATAAAATGAAACCCTGCAATTTGCGGGGCGTTGGCCCAGGCCAGGTATTTGGATTGCAGGTCGGGGTCGAGCGCGGCAAGTTTTACACCGGCGCTGAGTTTTTGCATGGCATCCAAAAAGCCGGCATGGGCATCGGAGTAATTCATGGTTATGTAATCGGGCAGGTGGATGCCAAAACCGGTTAGCAGGCTAACAAAATAACTGCTCCACGAAATAGCTACTGCAATGTTGCCAATGGCATACTCCATTAGAAGGTCCCAACCAATTATCCAGGCTATTAACTCGCCAAATGCAACGTACGAATAAGTATAGGCGCTGCCACTTACAGGCACCATGCTGGCAAATTCGGCGTAGCAAAGCGCAGAGAAACCGCAGGCTACAGACACAAATAAAAAAAGAAGGACGATACCAGGGCCGCCATCGAAACTGGCCTTGCCTATGGTTGAAAATATCCCTGCACCTACTATAGCGGCAATGCCAAAGGCCGTAAGGTCCCTAACCCCTAAAGTTTTGTTCATACCACCGCCAGATAATTCTGCTTCGCTCAGGCCATCTGCCGCGTCTTTAAGTACCTTCCCTATATCCTTCTTTCTGAAAAGATCTGCCATTGAGTTGTTTGTTGTTGCGGCTAAAGATAAAAACTCCTCTGAAAGTTTGTAATCGGGAATATGGGGCAGGTGCGCTTACATTTTAGCAAGAGTAGAAATTCCCTTTTGATTGCATGAGACTTTACCCCCTCAGTCCCCGAGACGGGGATACCAGGGCAAAACAGCCAAGCGAACGATAACGATTAAACTTGTATTTGCATTTGGCTTTGGTTTCCCCGACGCAACTGGGACGGAAGGGGTCGGTTGTTGATATTTCGACAATTTGTTATTCGCCCAATTCAGGGATGGTGAATAGCTAACGGGAGCATCATAAATCAGCCAGCACCATTCGGTTAAAACTTTTAAACTTGCGTTGTGAAGTATAACTTTATAACCATAGAGGGATGTATTGGTGCGGGTAAAACTACCCTGGCGCAGAAGCTGGCCAATGACTTTAACGGGAAGTTGATTTTAGAGGAATTTGAGGGCAATCCTTTTCTTCCTAAATTTTATGAGGACCCGGATAGGCATGCTTTTTCGGTTGAGCTGTATTTTATGGCTGAGCGGTTTAAGCACCTGAAAAAGTTGTTGAGTGAAGGGGATATATTTAAATCGTTTACGGTGTCGGACTTTCTGTTTCAGAAGAGTTTGATTTTTGCCACCAACAATTTGAAGGATGAGGAGGCCAAGCTATACCGCATGCTTTTTGATATTATAAACCTGAGCCTGCCCAAGCCGGATATTGTTTTATACCTGTACGCCCCGGTTGAGAAACTACAGGAAAACATAAGGAAGCGGGGACGCGATTTTGAAAAGAACATTACCGGCGAATACCTTGAAAAGATACAACACGCCTACCTGGAGTATTTTAAAATGCAAACCCAAAGCCGCATAGTTTTACTAAATACCGCAGGACTTAACTTTGTAGATAATAAACGTGATTATGATGAAGTGATAGAGGTTTTGAATGATGATTTTGAACCCGGGTTACATTATATTTAGGGAACCGGTTCAATCTAAATACAATTTATCACAAAGAGCACTAAGGAAAATGCCAATACAAAGACCACAAAGGATATATTTTTGTGGTCTTTGTATTAAGCTTTATGTGCTTGGTGTTAAGCTGTATTTTTTTTGAAACAGCGTTTTATAACGCTTGGTACGGCTATTTAAATTAGTAATAGCTAATTAAATTAGTTTTGTTATTTTTGGTTGAATGGAACCATACATTCAGGGGCGTGGCTCGCAGCTTAACCCCACCAACCGTTTTGAAACACAGAGCAAGGAAATTTACCTTGAAGATTTACCTACGCAGGAGGAGCGGGAGGAGTTGTTAACCACTAACCCCAAAACAAAATACATAGAGGTTTTTCCGAAGACAATTTTGAATAAGGTAGATAGCCCCGATATTGGTTTATCGTGGAGTATGAACCCTTATCAGGGATGTGAGCACGGTTGTGTTTACTGCTATGCGCGCAACTCGCATCAATACTGGGGATATAGTTCGGGTATGGAGTTTGAGCAAAATATACTGGTTAAAAAGAATGCCCCTGATTTGCTGGAAGATGCACTGCTTAATAAAAAGTGGAGGGCTGAATCCATTATGCTATCGGGTAATACTGATTGTTACCAACCTGCCGAAAGGAAGCTGGGCATTACCCGCAAATTGTTGCAGGTGTTTTTAAAATTTAAGCACCCCGTGGGCATTATTACCAAAAACAGTTTGATAGAGCGCGATTTGGATGTACTTACAGAGCTGGCCGGGCACAGGCTGGTTTCTGTAACGCTTAGTTTAACCACGCTGGATGAAAAGCTTAAACGAACGCTGGAGCCAAGAACCTCAACCGCCGTGGGCGTTTTAAGGACTATAAACCGGTTAAGCAAAGCAGGTATACCGGTAAATGTGAATGTTGCCCCAATTATACCAGGTATAAACGATGAAGGCATATTTGATGTGGTGAAAGCCGCTGCGGAAAACGGGGCATCTACTGCCATGTATATTGTGGTGAGGTTAAACGGGCATAACGGTTTAATTTTTGAAGACTGGGTAACCAGGAACTTTCCGGACAGGGCCAAAAAAGTGTTGAACCAGATAAAAAGCATGCACGATGGCAAACTGAACGACAGCAACTTTGGAAGAAGGATGAGGGGCGAAGGCAAGTTTGCAGAATTGATACGAATGCAATTTAAACTGGCGCAACAGAAGTTTTTATTGGGGCGTGCTATACCACCGCTTAATTTTGAATTATACGAACCAGCCCGAAACCAAATATGGCTGGATAGCCAGGGGGATAAGAGGCAGTTGAAGTTGTTTTAGGGTTGCCGGCATAATACCACCAAGTCCTGAGTCAGCTATGCAAAAGCCAAGCAGAAAGACTCAGGACAGCAGGGCATAGGTAGTATTGCGCAAAACTTAATGCTGCTTAATAAAGGTAAATACTATCCTATTCTACCAGCTCCAATCAAAATAAAAAAAGAAAAAATGGACACCGCTGCAAATACTGCCCGTTTCCTAAGCGGATTACAACTTGCCCCTAATCCTATGGCCGATGAGTCTGTTATATCCTACCTTTTGCCGTATAATGATGGTACTGGTAATATCCAAATAACTGATTTAGTAGGCAACCTGGTTGAATCCTATCATGCAGAGAGTGCTGCGGGTGAAATACAACTAAATAACCCCCTTATAGCACCGGGTATTTATTTCTGTACATTGCGTCAGGACTCTAAAATTATGGATGTAAAAAAGTTTATTAAACTATAATACCTATCTTACCATGGCGTTACGCTAACGAAATTTTAAATTATGCGCTTTTACCTTTGTTTATCGGTTTGCGCTTGCTTATTTTGTTGCAAAGTACAAGCGCAAACCAATTGTTTGGATACGGTTTACAAAATAAATAGTTTTGCTAACATTTTTGGGGCCAATGGAAGTTGTCTACAGCTTAGCGATACAACATTTGTTATTAGTGCCACTGGATATCTGGCTAATTCGCACTGCGGTGCGGTTCTTTTTGCCATTAATATTGATGGCGATACCCTTTGGGAAAAAAGTTACCAGAAAAGCAATATAGGATCAGCCTTTATAAGCAGATGTATTTTAGACAACAATAAAAATATATTATCTGCAGGTGAGTTTGAGGTTGACAGTCTTTCACATGCCAGCCAGGCCATGCTTTTTAAAACTGATTCAGCAGGTCAGTTACAATGGCTTAAGACCTATGGAATTACACATTATAGCGAATATCAGGGAGCATATGGATGTGTACCCATAACTACTTTTGATGATCATTATTTTGTAGTGGGCACTTTGGATATTGATTCTGTAAATGCAGATTTACTGCTTATTAAAACAGATAGTAACGGTAATGAACAATTGCGTTATCAATATGGCACTCCTAAGTATGACCTGCCGCAAGCGGGCATTCAGACACAGGATTCAGGCTTTTTAATGGCGGGCCTTACTACTTTTGCCGATGTACCAGGGTACTACACTTTCAGCATTTACATTGTTAAAGCAGATAAAAATGGCAACCTGCTTTGGGATACCATTTATTCCTCACTCCGCGATAACAACAACCAGCTTTTAAATGATGCAGTTGCAAATGATGTATTGGAGGATACAGATGGATATTTAGTATGTGGTAATAGGTTTGCGCAACTAAATACGGTTTCGCTTAATCCTTCGGCCTTTCAAAAAGCGTGGATTGCCAAACTAAACAAGCAAGATGGCAGCATAATATGGGAACAAAATATAGGCATAGATAATGCTACCTTTCAACGGTTTTACAAAATGACCAAAACGAAGGATGGCGGTTATGCTGCCTGCGGTGTTCAAATTTTTAGCAATCAAACAACCGGTGATTGTTGGCTGGTTAAAACCGATGTACAAGGTGATTCAATTTGGTCAAGGCGGTTTTACTATGCAAATAATGATACTTTAACCACAGCGTTTTATAACATATTGCAAACACATGATAACGCATATATTCTTACCGGTTATGCGGCACCTCATAATGGCCCGGTATTTCCCTGGGTTGTTATAACCGATAGCATGGGTTGTTTAATACCGGGCTGTGATACTATAACGGTTACCGATATTAAAGCATTGCCAACAGATAACGTTGGTTTAGTTGTTTACCCCAACCCCGCTGGTGCTATGGCATATATTTTAATTAAAACTGATAATGAAATGCCTGATTTATCGTTTAAAATATATGACCTAACCGGTCAGTTAATAATCAGTCAGACGCATGCTTCCACCGATGTAACTTACCTACTTAACACTTTCTCTTTTGCAAAAGGGATGTATTTGCTGGATGTAATGAGCGATGGGAAAATTGTGGCAAACAAGAAGTTTGTAAAGGATTAGGTTTTTAGAAACAGATTGAGAATAAGGGCCGGGGTCAATAAGGGACCTTTCTTAAGGTTAATCGTACAAACGCCTATCTCACTGTCCGGTTTTCCGTAAAATAGTTGTCATATAAATACGTCTTTGATGGTATTGCATGCTTCAAACGGATACGTACTTTGCAATGGTCATTAGCTACTGATATGAGTTGAATCTAATAAAGAAGCTCAATGACAAACATTTTTGGCGGCCCTAAATCGAGCGCTATTTGTGCAGAGGGTTTGAACCTTATTCCTGATACAGGTTCTGGATTGAGGTTCAAGATGGGCCAGGACTTGAACCTGAAAATCAATTCCAGATAATGAACCAGCAAGTAGGCATCTAAATTTTCAATGTAAAAAGCAATTGCACGTGTATCAGACTGGCTACTATCCGTCAGGTTGGTAGGCAATTTTATTTAGGGTCGCCCTTCGTCCTTTGTTTCTTAATGTTTGCGGTGCTATTTTCTTTCAGCCATTGAAACTGCTTCCTTTTTCTTCCAAGGAAACTGGATGTTGCCTGGATAGTTTTTCCATACCCGCTGTCTTGAGTCTTCCTGCGTGGCTTTCGCGTAGCTGACTCAGGACTTGGTGCATTGTTTTGACAGCGGTTGAACTTATATTTACAGCATAAAAAGCTGCTCTCCATGGCCGAAGCCGGATACAAGATACGAAATACAGAAGAATACATTTTATAACTTTTGCAGTAGTGGTTGAGTTAAATATTTTAAATTAATTAAATTTGATTACGCTTTTTAAAAAATATAAACAGTTTAATTAAAATTTGTAATTAACTGAATTTCAATTGTTTGTAAAAATATCGCCTGTTTACACTGGTGTTTACATTGTATGAAAATATTGATTTGTAATTTGCTGATTGTTAGCCGTTAAGGAAAATGCAGGTTTACACCTTGATTTTAAGCGCGCGTAGTAAGCTGATAATCACAATTGTTGATGATGAAAAAGTGTAACCCACCCCTTTTTCAGAACTTAAACGCTACCTTAACATTCACCCGTCTTCCGCTCAGGTAGTTGGGCACAGCGTACCGGTCGCCGGCATAATCGGCCACCCAGAGATAGGAGACCACATTGTTTATATCGAACACATTAAATACCTCCATGGATAGCCAGACGCTTTTTAAACCCTGGTTAAATTTATTGGGACGCTTTGCCCAAATAGGTGACCACAATTGTCCGCTAAAACCAATATCAACGCGCTCGTATGGAGGCATGCGCAGGATGTTATTGTAAAAATTATCTCCCGGAGGCCCAAAGGGAAGACCGGTGGCAAATACCAGGTTAATGTGTATTTTAATAAAAGGAAATTTAGGAATATAATCCTGAAAGTAGAGATTGAAATTTACCCGCTGGTCGGTAGGCCGGGGAAAGTAACCGGGGTGTACTTTGGTGCTGTCTTTTATCAACGGAAGGTTATCGGCAGAATATGGTATTTGATTATGTGCGCTATCGAAATACTCTTCGTAGGAAGCACCGTTTATTTTTTCCTTGGTTTGCATGGCGCTTATACTGAGGTAGCTTTCCAGGCCCTTGGCAAGTTCGCCATGTAGGCGGGCATCAATACCGTAGGCATATCCTACGGCTGAATTGTTGCCGAGGTATTGTATCAGGTCATCGCTGTACTGGTATGGGTCTAAGGCCCACATGTTTTTGTAGTAAGCCTCAGTAGTAAAATCAAAAGGGCGTCCCCAGGCTTTAAATGCATAATCGAAACCTATAACTGCGTGAAAGCTCTTTTGCGCTTTCATACTAGTGTTGAGTACACCGGTGAAAGAATTCAGCATTTCGCGGAAGGTAGGGGGCTGATAGTATAAACCGGTGGCAGCAGTAACAACGATATCCTTTTTGCCATGCGGTTTCCACGTAAACTGAACACGAGGCGTTGGAATAGGTATTTCTTTATTAACGCTGTAATACTGCATCCTGAAACCGTAGTTCAGAGTAAACTTATCGTGCTTAACACTATCTACATCGGCTTTGCCAAACTGCCAGCTATCCTGCAGGTATAGTGAAACGCGATTGCCATTTAGCGCGTTGTTAGCCTTCAACACACTGTTTAAATTGAGCGAATCGCGGGTGAATGGATTGATGGGGTTGTTGTAATTAATGGTTTGTGTGTAAGGATTTGAATAACCGGCGGAGTCTAAATAATTCCATTCGCTTATCTGGTCGGTAACCTGTTCGTATTTGTAGTCGGCACCCCATTGCAGGTTGTGGCTCTTTTTAAACCACGAGCCACGCATAGCGGCGGTATAAACATTCATGCTCAGGTTATCGCGGCCCCAGTTTTGTATGCCCCCGCTACCCAAAGCATAAAGTGCCTGCCCAAAGTTGGAAGCACCAAGATTTGACTGGACCTCGCTGAGATAATATTGACCTGTGATATCAAACGCTTCTTTTTCCCGGTCCAACACATAGCTGCCAAGAAATTTGATGTGTAAATCGGAAGTGGGTTCGTAAACCAGGGCAAGCCCGTCTGTGCTGGCCTGGTATAAATCTGCTTCCTGTCCGCTGTAATATATCTCCAGTTGTTTTACATCGGTCAGCACACCAAATGTAGTGGTGCGGTTAACCGGTATAAAAGTAAACTGGTTGCGGGAGTAATTGATAAGCGCTTCAAGCCCTAGTTTTTCAGAAATGCGATAAGTAAGCAACGCCTGCACATCAACAAAGTTTGGGCTATACTGTCCCTTGGTATCCAGGCTGGACAACACATACTGGCTGGTGCGTTGCCTAACGCCGATGGAATAAGCGAAACGGTTTTTATTATCTGTTCCTTCAAGGTGTGCACCAAAGCCCAGCAAACTTGCATAGAATGAGCCACTTAGTGAATCTGGCTTTCTATAGGTAACATCCATTACAGAACTCATTTTGTCGCCATATTTGGATTGAAAGCCACCGGAACTAAATTTTACATTGCCCACCATATCCGGGTTTATAAAACTTAAACCTTCCTGCTCAGCAGAACGCACTAAGTAAGGCCGGTAGATTTCAAAGTCGTTTACATAAACCAGGTTCTCATCAAAATTGCCACCGCGGACTGAGTAATTTGAACTGAGTTCATTGGTCTTGGATACACCGAGGGTTTGAAATGCAAGATTGGCTTCAAAGCTTTCGTTAGCCGCCGCAAGTTGCGATTGGGCCTGTACTATAATAGAACTCGCTTCTGGTAAGGTTTTGCGTGTTCCGGTAATATGCACATCCTTTATATGGCGCTCTTTTGACAAGACAACTGCATTAACGGTTCTTGTTTGGCCGTCCTCAATGGAAAACTTCTTCTTTACCGGATAGATATTAAGCGATGAAATAACAAGTGTCAGCTGCTTATTAGCCGGAACCTTTAACGAGAAAAAACCGGTGCTGTCGGTAATGGTTGAATACTTTTGGTCCTCGTCAATAACCACCGACACATAATCATATACTTTACCGGTGCTGTCTTTAACGGTACCTTTTAAAGTACCAAAGCCCTGTGCAAAAGATGCGATGCCTGATGTAAGGAATAAACAAAGGAGAAAATATTTTTGCAACATTGCTTCGCTAAACGGTAGTTAATGGAGTTTATTTTGCGCTGAACATTAATTGATGAATTGTTAATTGCGGATCAGCGGTTGCAAATACAGCGTTGCCGGCCACTAAGGCACCGGCACCGGCAGCTATTAAATCGCCGGCGTTGCCTAAACCGACACCCCCATCAACCTCAATAATTGCCGCAGAGCCTGATGCCGAAATAAGCTCCTTACACTCTTTTACCTTGTTAACGGCGTAAGGAATAAATTTTTGTCCGCCAAAACCGGGGTTAACGCTCATAATTAATACCACGTCTATCAGCTGTATTACTTCTTTTAAAACAGATACCGGTGTGGCCGGGTTAAGTGCAACGCCTGCTTTGGCGCCGGTTTTCTTAATGGCATGAATGATAGAATCGAGATGAGTTACGGCTTCGTAATGGATGGTAATAATGTCAGCCCCTGCATCTCTGAACTGCTGAACATAATTTTGAGGGTTCACTATCATCAGGTGCACATCGCACACTTTAGAAGTATGCTTTCTGATAGCACTTAGCACCGGAAAACCGAATGAAATGTTGGGAACAAAGACGCCGTCCATAACATCAATATGTATCCATTCAGCTTCGCTGCTGTCAAGCATTTCCACATCGCGTTGCAGATTTCCGAAATCGGCGCTAAGCACCGAGGGAGAAACAATTACTTTCATAATAGGGCGAAGATAGAAATAGTCTGCACTTTTTGCGTTGTGTATTCCGAAAGGGTTTCCACAACTGATTCGGGGCTATTTCAGCTTGACAACTAATTAGCAGTTACCTCAGTAACAACCGGTTTCTTCAATTTATAAGTTTCCCCGTGTTGCGTAAAGTCCAGCCCATCCTGCTCGTCTTGTAAGCTAACGCGCAAGGGAACTATTTTGTCAGTTATCTTGTAAAGGAGGTATGAACCGCCGAAGGTGTATACACTTACAATTACAAGCCCAAGTATATGGTAGAAGAAAGTTGTGGTATGGCCGTAATAAAGGCCCACGTCTTTGGCGAAAACGCCAGTCATTACCATTCCTGTAATACCTCCAATGCCGTGGCAGGGGAATACATCCAGGGTATCATCCAGGTTAGATTTGTTTTTAGCCCGAACGGCGAGGTTGCTGATTATTGAAGAAACAAACCCAATAAACAAAGCCTGTGGAATAGTTACATAACCGCAAGCTGGAGTAATAGCTACCAATCCAACTACGGCACCGATGCAGGCACCCATGGCTGAAACTTTTTTGCCCCTTATGCCATCAAAAAATATCCATGCTATCATAGCCGCAGATGAAGCCACAATGGTTGTTCCAAAAGCAATAACGGCGGTAGTGTTTGCACCTAAAGCAGAGCCTGCATTAAAGCCAAACCATCCAAACCAAAGCATACCGGTACCAAGTATTACAAATGGAATGTTGGCTGGTTCGGAGTGTTTACTGCTATCTCCAAATGAGTGCCTTTGCCCTAATATCATGGCTCCGGCCAGTGCAGCATATCCGGCGCTCATGTGTACTACTGTGCCACCCGCAAAATCAAGTATTCCCCATTTGTGCAAAAAACCATCCGGATGCCAGGTCCAGTGCGCAAGGGGGGCGTAAATAAATAATGAAAACAGACATATGAACAGGAGGTAAGCATTAAAACGAACCCGCTCGGCAAAGCTACCTGTAATGAGTGCAGGGGTTATAATGGCAAACTTTAGCTGGAATACTGCAAACAACAATAAAGGAATAGTTGGGGCAAGGGCCGCATTAGGTGCCGCACCCACATTGCGAAACATAAAGTAGGTAAAGGGATTGCCTATTAAGCCGTGAAAGCTATCGCCAAAACTTAGGCTGAAACCCACAAAAATGTAGAGTATTGTTATTACCCCAAGCGCAATAAAGCTCTGTAGCATGGTTGAAATAATGTTCTTCTTGCTTACCATGCCGCCGTAAAAGAAAGAGAGGCCCGGGGTCATCAACAACACCAATCCTGCTGCGGTAAGCATCCATGCAATATCGGCGCCACTGAGATTAGGGTAGGAGGCCGCTTCTATTTGCACCGGAGGATAAAAAAGCCCCAGGCAACAAATAAAGGCAAGCACTATAAACGGCAGAAGGAATTTTGAATTCATATTATGTAAATATAATTATGAAAATTTTTGCAGCAAAAATACTAAAAAATGAGGTTTTACGCAAAAATTATTGAGTATTCAGAAACTCAACATAGTTTTGAACACCATTTCTGACAGAAATGAATGGCTTTTGATAGCCCCATGTGAATAACTTCTTCATCTTAGCTTCGGTAAAGTATTGGTACTTGTCTTCAATGTCCCTTGGTACAGGGATGTACTCAATTTGTATAGGAAGGTTCAGGGTAGTAAAAATGGACTCTACCAAATCATTAAATGTCCGGGCTTTACCGGTGCCAACATTATAAATGTCGCCACCCGCTTTACCGCCCCTTTCACTTTCAAATTGCTGTAAAAAAAACATACATATCTCGGTAACATCATCCACATAAATAAAATCACGCAGCTGTTCGCCATCCTTATATTCAGGCCGGTTGCTTTTAAACAGTTTAACCTTCCCGGTTTCCTTAATCTGTTTGTATGCATGAAAAACTACAGACGCCATTCTGTTTTTATGAAATTCGTAAGGGCCATAAACATTAAAAAACTTTAAGCCAGCCCACATCGGAGGGCTTGTTTTCTGCTCTAAAACAAACAAATCGAAAAGGTGCTTTGAAAGGCCATACGGGTTAAGCGGTTTCAGGTCTTTAATCAATGTAAGGTCATCGCTAAAACCTTTCTCACCCAATCCATATGTCGCAGCGGAAGATGCATATACCAGTGGAATTTGTTTAACCGTACAAACCTCCCATAGCGATTTTGAGTAACTGAGGTTAAGCGAATCAAGCACCCGGAAGTTAAACTCAGCGGTATCAGTTCTTGCGCCTAGGTGAAACACAAAATCTACCTCATCGCTGTTTTCCGTAAGCCAATCCATAAACTGGTCGCGGTCAATTTGCTGATTGTATTTTGATTCATCAAGATTCTTATTTTTTACCGGATTATCAAACTTATCTATAAGTATAAGCCGTTCATATCCCAGTCGATTTAATTTCTTAACCAGGTTGCATCCAATAAAACCTGCGGCCCCTGTGACTACTATATTTTTCATTTCTGTTGTTATAATGTAAAGTTGCAGGTTTCCTTTGTAATATACCCTGGTAATTAAAATTGGAAATTGCTATGGCCTTTTAAATATGTTGACAGAAAGCCGGCGGCCAGCATTTCGTGCACAACTATATATGGCCAGCGAATTAAATTTTGAAACACCAATCCCTGACCCATATCTAAAGCTGGCCCCACCGCTGCATTTAAAATTACGCGAGCTTATAAGGTTTAGCGTGGCAGCGTTATTACTTAACTCAACCTTAAACAGATCGGCCCGGTTATTTAAACCATCCAACGCGCAGCCAACCAAGTAGATATTGCCGGCAGTATCGATTAATAAATTGATAGATTGATAGGAGCACCATCTTTTATTACCCGGCACACGATAAGTAGTGAGGGAATCAAATAGAGTGTCGGAGACCTTTCTGGAAATATAAAAGTCAATATTTCTCGAATTCCAGTCACCAACGGCAACCAGGCACTGCCCGGTTAACAGCCGGGTAAAACCCGTAGCACCTGCCGTTGAGCTTTTTACAATCCCCTGCCTGCGCGCTATAATCTGTCTGTTTATTTCATTTAGAGAACTGTTAAATGAAATAAGCATAATTTCAGACTTGTTCTTGGCCAAGTTGTCTTCAATTCCTGCTACAAGTTTGCCCTCATTAACCTGGCAGCCTCCCGCATGCCTGAAAGGCTTATCCTCTATTTTTTGAAGCTTGCTTATTTGTCCACCACTAAAATTGGGATTTGCATTTGCAATCAGATAATATGAAAAACTTGCCGAGCTTGCTGTAATAATTATTGCACTATCGGATATAAGCTGAATGCCCTGCAAATGTCCGCCAGCTGGAATTCTGACAGAACTATTTTTTAATTCAATCAGAGATGGCTTTGTTACAATAGCACTGAAAGCTTGCGGAACATTAAATAACACAGGTTGAGCTTTGGCCAAAATAGATACTGGTAATACAACTGAAAACAGAATTAATTTTATGAAACAGGAGGGAAGTGAAATCATTTTTATAGCCAACTTTTTATAGTTATGAGCTTAGCCCCTATAACCTCACTTTGTTTCGCCTGAAAATTCCGAAAAAGCTTTTAAACAGATCTGAAACTTCTCCCCGGATGGCATCAACGGGTTTCATATTGGCGGCACTCCATGCGGGTAGAAAACCCGCAATTATGCCAGTAACTACCGAAATGGAAATACCAATAATAATGTTCTGGGCTGTGATGTAAAATTTGAAATCGGAACCGCTTTGGGTTACCATCCAACCCAATAGTTTAAACAATAAAATAACTACTACAAGGCCTGCGATCCCACCTAAAACACACAGAATGATGGATTCCAGAAGAAATTCAATCAGGATATATAACTTACGTGCACCAAGTGCTTTTTTTATACCAATTTGATAAACGCGTTCCTGCACCGATACGAACATGATGTTGGCGATACCGAAAGTGCCAACCAGGATAGAGAAGCCGCCTATGATTAGCCCGGCAATATTCACAATAACAAAAATGGAAGCTATGCCTTCCGTAAATACACTCACTTGGTTAACCGCAAAATTATCTTCCTGAAAAGGCGAAAGCCTGCGGATAGAACGCATAGCGCCCTTCAACTCATACTTAAGCTCTTCAATTGGCACATTCTTTTTTGGTATTACAGCCAGCAAAGGGTCGTTTCCGCCATTATTCGTATTCACAAACATGTTCATAAAGCTGAAGGGCACTATCACGTTGTTATCAAGTGTAAACCCAAACAGGTCGCTTCCTTCTTTCTTTAAAACGCCTATAACCGTAACTTTAACACCGTTTATTTTTAATTGCTTCCCTTCGGCGGGGCCTTTACCACTAAAAAGGGATTCTGCCACAGTAGCGCCTATCAGGGCAACAGGTTGGGCATTCGCGGCCTCTGCGGGGGTAAAGTAGCGACCCTCCGTAAATTCCATTTCCTTTATCTTGTTGTAATCATAGCTTGCTCCCAGTATTTGCGTTCCCTCTGCAACCTGGTCACCCGCAATTACACTGGCTCCGCCGGCAAAGTATAATATGCAACTGGCTTCGGCCCCTTTTAGTTTTTGTTGCAACTGTTCCAACTCTCTCCTGTTCGTTACTGGTCTGTTCAGGAATTTCCACCAGGGATAGTCGTTATCGTTTGTCCAAATCCAGGGCCATTTCTGAACGTACAGGATATCGTTGCCAAACGAAGCCAAACTGCTTTGGATATTCATCTCCAGCGAATTGACGGCTGTACGCACAGATATGATGCAAAGAATGCCAATAGTGATACCCAGCAACGAAAGAAACGAACGCAACTTCGCCGCCCTTATTTCAGCAAACGAAAGCACCAGGCTTTGCCACAATATTTTCAGATAAATTCCCACTTCGGCAAACGTAAGGAAAATACAGGATTAAGCGGGCCGATATTTGATTAAGATGCTGTATGGACAGATCCAAGTGTCTGCCATTTGTGCCCGATCGTCGCATTGACAAATGTTCAGTAAAACTAAAAGCCTGTTAATATTGTTCTGTTCTTGTAAATCATAATCGTGATAATAAATCGGCATTCCATGGGATTTGAATTCCCCAAACAAAATAAAAATGCTAAAGCCCTTTGTGGTTCGAATGCAAATCTTATTTTTGCGGCTCGAAATTTCAGCGCTTTTGCTGCAACGGAAATTTCAGTTTGAATTCCGTAAAATTCAAAACCCAATTATAAATATGAAGCTATCCAGTTTTAGTTTTAACCTGCCTAAAGAAATTATTGCCCAGTATCCTGCTAAAAACCGCGACGAAGCCAAATTGATGGTTATCGACCGCAAAACGAAAAAGATTGAGCACAAAAAGTTTTCTGACGTTTTAAAGTATTTTGGAGATGGTGATGTATTGTTGTTAAACAACACTAAAGTTTTCCCTGCGCGTTTATATGGAACGAAAGAAAAGACCGGCGCCAAAATTGAAGTGTTTTTGCTACGCGAACTGAATCAAGGCCAGTTTCTATGGGATGTTCTGGTAGACCCTGCCCGTAAAATACGGGTTGGTAACAAACTATATTTTGGTCAGAATGACGACCTGATTGCGGAAGTAGTTGACAACACAACATCGCGCGGAAGAACTATCCGTTTTCTATACGACGGCGATTATGAAAAATTTAAGAAAGTATTATACGGTTTGGGCGAAACCCCACTACCTAAATACATCAAACGCCCGGTTGAGCCTTTGGATTCCGAGCGCTATCAAACAGTTTATGCCCGTGTTGAAGGAGCAGTAGCTGCCCCAACTGCAGGTATGCACTTTAGCCGTGAATTACTTAAACGCCTTGAAATTAAAGGTGTGGAATTAGCTGAAATTACCTTGCATACGGGTTTAGGAACTTTCCGCACTATTGATGTTGAGGATCTTTCCAAGCACAAAATGGATGCTGAAGAAATTACAATTCCTGAAAAGGCCGTAAAAACGGTTAACGAGGCTAAGGATAAGAATAAAAAGATTTGTGCGGTGGGCACAACCACTATGCGTGCCGTTGAATCTGCAGTATCGGCTGAGCACTACCTGAAACCATACAAAGGGTGGACGAACCTGTTTATTCACCCGCCGTATGATTTTAGCATCGCTAATACCATGATTACCAACTTCCACATGCCCAAATCCAGCCTTTTAATTATGGCTTGCGCTTTTGGTGGTTACGATTTGATTATGAAATCTTACGAAGTAGCCATTAAGGAGAAATACCGCTTCTCAACTTACGGAGATGCTATGTTGATTCTTTAATTCTGCTATTATATAAAAAACAAAAGCCGCTTCCGAACAGGAGCGGCTTTTGCTTTTTATATTAAGTTACAAAAGAAAAACATAAATTGCCATAACCTTTGCGACGGAGTTTTAACAAACAGTTTATGAAAAGATGGCTAATCGTTTTTGCAGTTATGCTAATGTTGGTCACAACATCGTGGGCACAAAAGCCGGAAAAGGGCAAATATGTTGCTGAAAGCCTTTCTGCATTTATTCCCAAAGGCTACATCATTGCAAATAACGCGAGCGTTGATTTAAACGCCGATTCACTTCCGGATAAATTATTGGTAATTGAGGTTGACCCTGACTTAGACAGTATTGAATTGACTAAGCTTTCTGATGCCAAGGTTGATGTTACAGCACGACCGGTTATCTTATTGATTCGACAAAAAAATGGTTTGCTTAAACAGGTAAAGAGGAATGATTACATCATACAATATGAGGCTTATTGGGCAGGGTCGATTACAAGGGTGGACCCGTTTAGTGGCAGCAACGCAGGTACTGGCCGTTTTTCGTTTGGATTCGCAAGCCGTGGTGGCGGACAAAATTGTGAGCGCACCATAACTTTTAGTTACAATAGAAAGGCTGATGATTGGTATTTGACTCAGATAGTTAATATGTGTTCAGACGAGAATCCATCGGGGGAGCCTTACTGGGGACCGCCGAAAGAAGCAGGACGGAGAACACCGAAGGAATTCGGCTTAGTAAGTTTTAGTGAATACAATTATGATAAGCCATACTAGGCGATTGACCCATAACTGGTTAATTGAAATAAAAAAGCCGCCTCATTTATGACGCGGCTTTTTTATTTCAAGGACTAAGAGTTTAGTGCTCATCCTCATTAAAAAAGAAATCTTCTTTGGTAGGGTAGTCCGGCCATATATCTTCTATGCCTTCATATAATTCTCCGTCGTCATCCAGTTCCTGCAAATTTTCAATCACCTCTACAGGCGCACCTGAGCGGATTGCGTAATCAATTAATTCATCTTTAGTAGATGGCCAGGGAGCGTCTTCCAGGTATGATGCTAATTCAAGTGTCCAAAACATAGGCTATCTCCGTTTTTGTTTAGGGCGCAAAAATAATTTTTTCCAACTAAGCACCAAGCCCGCATTTATTTTTATCATAAATAGTTCACAAATAGTAGCTGGTTAGTGGATAAAGTGGTGGAAATGGCACCCATATTAACACTCCTTGCATTTCTTTATTACGGGCGCTTGGTTCTATTTCTGGACAATCCACAATTTTAGCGCAAAAACTATGTTGTAAAGACGTTGATATTGAAATACGTTTGACTGACAAAATTAACACCAATTGTCTAACGGAAAACACGCATCCTATTTATATGCCATATTCGGCATAACCCTGGTACTTTTTGTGCTGGGCGTAGCTGCTGCGTTTATAGTTGAAGCCCAAAGGATATCAACCGATTTTAAAGAAAATTTAACCGTGGAGGTGGTTTTAAAAGACAGCGCTTCGGTAGCTGATATCACTGCCGCCCAAAATACCATCAGAACCAAGTCGTACGTTAAAGCCATTAAATTTATTTCTAAAGCAGAAGCGGCTAAAATATTGCAAAAGGATTTGGGCGATAATTTTTTAGATATACTTGGCTATAATCCGTTGTACGCTTCATTTAACATTAACCTGAATGAACATTTTGCCAATAAGGATACCTTTGCCTGGGTAAAGAACGATCTGGCAAAACTGGCCATGGTTCAACAGGTCAATATCCAAAACAATATTCTTGAATCGCTGGATAAAAACGTTCAAAGCGCCTCGCTTATCATTCTTATAGTGGCAATAGCTCTGCTTATGTTTGCCGTCTCTTTGATATTTAATACCATCAGGCTGGTTATCTTTTCAAAACGATTTACCATTAAAACCATGCAACTGTTTGGAGCTACCCAATGGTTCATAATAAGCCCGCTTTTGGGCAGAAGCATTGTAAACGGGATACTTAGCGGCCTTGTTGCTTCAACCTTATTAGCGGCCCTTTTTTATTACGTTAACAACAAACTCCCTGAACTTGCTTTGCAGAGGGATTTAATTACATTTGCCGTGCTTTTAGGGGGCATAGTTTTGTTTGGAGTTTTTATCTCCTTTATCAGCACCCTGATAGCCGTTTTACGTTATTTGCGGTTAAAAGTAGAAGACCTATATTAAATTATCAGATTATTATGGCTAACAAACAACCACAGAAGGAAAAGCCGGTATCGGCAACTCAACCAAAAGCCGCTGTTGCGCAAAAACAGGCAGCAACTATTCCGTTTATTTTTGATAGTAGCAACTACGCTTTTATGATAGCAGGAGTAGTTGTAATTTTATTGGGGTTTTATTTAATGAGTGGTGGAGCTACCACGGATTTAAAAGTATTTCCGAAAGAAGAACTATATAGTTTCAGAAGAATTACCCTTGCCCCTATTGTAATTATGATTGGCTTTGCGATAGAAATTGTGGCCATACTAAAAAGACCTAAGAGCGAATGACAACAGCCGAAGCGGTTATCCTCGGAATAGTTGAGGGATTAACAGAGTTTTTACCGGTTTCTTCAACCGGACACATGATGGTTACACAAGCGCTGCTTAAACTGCACGCCAGCAATTTTAATAAGATATTTCTTATTAATATTCAGTTCGGAGCCATCCTTGCAGTTGTTATCCTTTACTGGAGGCGTTTTTTTCAATCTATGGATTTTTACTACAAGTTATTTGTAGCATTTCTTCCCTCGGCAATTATCGGTTTATTGCTGAAAAAACATATTGATGCTTTGCTTTCAAGCATCACCACGGTTGCTATTACTTGGCTCATAGGGGGTATTGTTCTTGTGCTGGCTGACAGGATATTTAAAAAGCAAATTGAAGACGCCGCTGATTTTGAAGATACCAAGATGGTTAAAAGCATTAACGAGTTTGGTGTTGAGGTTACCAGAGAAGTGCTTGTTCCAATAAATGTTAGCTGGATGCAGGCTTTTATTATCGGTTGTTGCCAGGTTCTGGCTATGATACCGGGAGTTTCACGATCGGCCGCAACTATTATCGGTGGAATGACTCAGAAATTTAATATCAAGGTGGCTGCAGAATTTTCATTTTTCCTCGGAGTGCCTACTGTTTTCGCTGCTGCTGTTTTTGAAACCGTTAAAGGATTTAATGATGTTAAGGGGATTGATGATATTCAGCTTTTAGTGTTGGGCAACGTTATATCTTTTATAATTGGGATGATTGCAATTAAGTTTTTTATAGAACTGATAAGCCGTTTTGGCCTGAAGTTTTTTGGTTATTACCGTATTATATTGGGTAGTATTATATTGATATTGCTTGCAAGCGGGCATAAACTGGAAATCGTAGGTTAATGGATTTCGAACTCGGTGAGGTTTTACTCGTAAACAAGCCTCTGACCTGGACCTCATTCGACGTAGTGAACAAACTGCGTTACGCGCTCAAAAAAAAACTGGGTAATAAAATTAAAGTAGGCCACGCGGGTACGCTTGACCCTTTAGCTACAGGCTTACTTATATTATGTACCGGTAAAATGACCAAGAAGATAGATGAGTTCACCGGCATGGATAAGGAATATACTGGCTCATTTTATATCGGCGGAACTACAGCTACTTACGATAGTGAGTTAGAAATGAATGCTACTTTTTCAACGGAGCATATTGATGAGCCGACGCTGCGCACTGTTGCTGAAACTTTTGTTGGTGATATTGAGCAAATGCCCCCCATTTATTCCGCCATTAAAATTGACGGAAGTGCGGCGTATATATCCGCCCGAAAAGGAGAGGAGGTGACAATGAAAGCCCGGAAAGTAACCATAAAGGAATTTGAACTGACTAAAATTGAAATGCCACTGGTACATTTCAGGGTAGTCTGCGGTAAAGGAACTTATATCCGGTCTCTTGCTTATGACTATGGCAAAGCTTTAAACAGCGGTGCCTACCTG
>CAISWS010000267.1 GCA_903889265.1 uncultured Bacteroidota bacterium | reverse complement strand
CCCGCGCAAAGTTTGATAAAATACCCACACACATAAAGAAACTAAAAAGCGCACCCGAGCTTTTTAATCCGCAAAAAATTGCCATTATCGGTGCCAGCCAACATGCCGAAAAAGTAGGATATGCCGTGGCCGAAAACGCATCGCATTACCCGGAGGTTTACCTGGTAAATCCGAACCTTGATATCCTGTTTAATAAAAAGGTTTACAAAACCATTGCTGAACTTCCTGAAGTTGATACTGCGGTTATGGCCATACCCGCAAAAGCAATAAAACAAACCATTTTAGATTTGGTTCCTAAAGGGGTTAAAAACATCATTGTTATAACCGCGGGTTTTAAAGAAGTTGGCGAAGATGAAAGCTTTTTAGCTGCCCTTGCAGCCGAACATAACCTGAATATACTTGGACCCAATTGCCTGGGCATGGTTGCAAAAAATATAAACCTCACTTTTGGCACCTCAGATGTAAACCCGGGCCGGGTAAACCTCATTTCGCAATCTGGTGCAATACTGGCCGAGTTAATGGATAAAGGTGCCGAAGAGAATATCGGCTTTGATAATATAATTTCGGTAGGAAACATGGCCGACGTGGACTTCGCCGACCTGATCAATAGCTATGATGGAACCAGCCCGCTTAATCTTTATATTGAAGGGGTTGAGCATGGAAAAAACCTGTTAAGGGCAATAAGAAAAAGCAAAGCCCCGGTTAACGTATTTAAAGCAGGCAAAAGCAAAGCAGCCCAGAAAGCGGCATTCTCCCACACCGGTAATCTTTCAGGCAACTACGAAATGTTTTTAGGCCTGCTTAAAAGCGCCGGTGCAAAATTCTTAAATGATATCAACGGCCTTTTGTATCCTCATCAGTTCAAAAAGATACTGGTCATTACCAACGCCGGCGGGCCGGGAACAGTAATGAGCGATTTGATAAGCGATAAAATGTTTGAACTTAGCGCTGCACACATTGAACAGTTAAACAAAGTGTTACCATCTAACTGGTCAAAAAATAATCCCATTGATATTATTGGCGAAGCAACACATGAAAGATACCTGACTACATTAAAAGTTGCCGATGAATTTGGGGCCGATGCCATTTATATAATCATCACTCCACAGTTTATGACCGATGTGGATCAGATAGCCGCCATTTTTACCGAAAACACTTTTAAAACAGAAGTATTCCCAATCTTTTTAGGAGGAGAAATGGTTGAAAGCGCAAGGAGTTTTCTGCACCACAATAAAATGCCGTTTTTTGAAGAGTTAAATGATGCCGCCTCTTTTCTGTAATCAGGAACTTGCATTGAATAAGCACAAAGCATAAAAAAATTCTTCTGCCTCTGTAAGGTACCTGATTATTATCCGTCTCACCGTATATTAATAACCTAAAACCTTACACATGAAAAAGCTATTTTTCCCGGCAGTAGTTATCGGATTGTTCAGCATTGCAAACGCACAAACAGCGCAAAGCAATACCATGACAACCAAACAATCCACTAACAAACCAGTTTTAAAAGAACACGTATGCACTGCAGCCTGTAAAGATGGCAAGCATGTGTATGCCCACGGCGAAAAAGGCCATGTTTGCACTGATGCTTGCAAAAAGAAAATGTAATTGGGTTAATTACAACGGCAGGTGCCGAAGCAATTTTGCACCTGCTCTTTTATTTCTCCCTCCTGCAAATCTTCACAAACTCACAATGCACGCAACGCTCAACTTCATTGGTTTTAGTAAACGGTATGTCAGGGTTTATTAATTCCGCAAGCAGGTTACGTAATACCTCTTCAAACTTCAGCAACACGTCCTTTGTTATGCGGTCATCACCGTCCATCTTTAACGAATCAAAACCCTTGCTCATATCCCGTAACCAGTAAATTCCGGAGCGTAGTTTGATATCAGCCGAACCGGTGGTACGCCAATACATCCAGGCGTAGGTCAACAGCTGCATAGCTTTGG
>CAISWS010000266.1 GCA_903889265.1 uncultured Bacteroidota bacterium | reverse complement strand
TCTATCGCTCAGCCAGTGCCAGAAACTCCACGATGTTTCCCGTAACACGGCGATTAAAGTCAAGCGCCTCCTTTCCTAAGTGCGTATTGACCGGATGCACTTCACCGTATGCTTACAAATATTTTGGAAAAATTAAAAGGGAAAAGCGGCCAAATTTATTTGTCCGACAGGGTTACGTTGCCTGTTCTTTTTAAAACTCCCCATCCCTGCAACTCGCCTTTCATGGCTTTATTCAGGGCCTTAAAAAGGATATAATACATTAGCCAACGGTAAGTAAAGCGCTGCGGAATAAGCATCCATAGCTTCATAATATTCTGTCGCTCAAAACTGAAGGCAATAATAGCGCCCGCAAGGTCTACCAACTGGAATATGAGATAATAGAAACCTATCCTTTCAGCATTACCGGTAAAAATTCCGGCAAGCATTAATAAATCTGCCAGTGGTGAGAACAGAGGCAGCAGAATTTGAAATATCAGGATATTGGGCAAGGCCACTAAGCCTAAGCCCTTATACTGAACATTAAAGCAGGCATCGCGGTGCTTGTAAAAAGTCTGCATAACCCCGAAACTCCAGCGGAAACGTTGCTTTAAAAATTGCTCCATTTTTTCAGGGGCTTCGGTCATGGCAATGGCTTCGCTGTTGCTTCTTACCCGGTAGCCGGTACGTAATATGCGGATAGTAAGGTCGCAGTCTTCAGCCAAAGTATCAGTAGTAAAGCCTCCGGCATCTTCCAGCGCTTCTTTTCTAAAGGCACCAATAGCACCGGGCACCACGGTAATGCAATTAAGCATATCAAAAGCCTTGCGATCGAAATTCTGAGAGGTAATGTATTCTATGCTTTGCCATTTGGTAAGCATGTTTATTTCGTTGCCTACTTTAACGTTACCGGCCACGGCGCCGGTATCTTCATCAATAAAACTTTCCATCAGCCTTGAAATAGCATCCGGTTTTAATTGCGTATCGGCATCAATACAAACTACAAATTCGGCGGTTGATTTTTCGATACCGAGGTTGAGTGCAGATGCTTTGCCACCGTTAGGCTTATCAAAAACCTTTACTTTTTCATTTCCCTCAAAAGCATTTTTAACCAGTTCATAAGTATTGTCTTTGGAGCCGTCGTTTACAAAAATGATTTCAAAAGCCGGATAATCAGATTTAAGCAGGTTGCTAACCGTTTTAACTGCATTTACGTTTTCGTTATAAGCAGGTACTATAATGCTAACCAGCGGTTGCGCAGCTGATTTTTTTATAAAGCGCCTGTTTTTTGCATTTTGAATGGAAGCCAGAACACCCATAAATACCATGCGGCCTATGCTCAAAAATATACCCACAAAGAACAATCCGAAAATGAAATGTTCAATAAAGAAAATCGAATCGGCTACTATGTAACTGGCGTTGTTTAAAAGCTTTTCCTTAGGGTTGGTAACGGTGGGCATCAGGTCTTCCCTGCTTTTGCCTAACAGCTCCGCAATCGTGCCAAAATGGTAATGCTTATCTTTAAAATAATGAATAATGCGAGGTAATGCCTTTACCGTTTCGCTCCGATTGCCACCGGCATCATGCAAAAGAATTACAGCGCCTAATTTCTGAAACCTTACTATGCGGTTAAAAATACTATCGGCGTTAATGGCAGGGCTTACGGCACCGGTTACGTCCCAATCCTGCGGGTCAACCGATTCGCCTATAGTAATGTAGTTTTCTTTACGGCTTTCTTCCACCGGTATAATTTCGGCCAAATCCTGTGGCTCGGCATCGGCGTTAAATGGCGGGCGGAACATCACCGTTGAGTGGCCGGTTATTATCTCCATCAAACGCCTTGTAGCATTCATTTCAAGCTTTGCGCGCTCGCGGTTAACCTCAGCCAGGTTGGGGTGGGTAAAGGTATGATTGCCAATTTCGTAACCCTCATCGTAAATCCGTTTTACCAATGGAATATTGCTTTCCATATTTTCACCCACCATAAAAAACGAAGCAGGCACATTTTCTTTCTTCAAAATGTCCAATATCTCCGGGGTAAACTTAGGGTCAGGGCCATCATCAAAGGTAAGTATCACTTCATCATCTTTGGCTTTGCCGTATTTCCGTATTACGTATGGGAAAGGAAGCTGCAAATATGTTTCGTCGTCTATTAAATTGCTTTTGGTATTAAAGTCGGTAAATATTTTTCCCGGCTCGGGGGTTTGTAAAATATCCAGCACTTCACCTTCCTGCATGTAAACAACCACGTTGGTAGGGGCCACGTTTTTAAGCTTCGAAAGGTCTATTGGTTTTACCTTAATGGAATCATCCGAAAGGTCGTCTTTGAAAAAACTCCACAGGCGCGAATCTTCCGAGCCTATTCTCCACAAAGCCACACCTGCCAACCCATATGGAGCAGCAATACGCATTACATTCAGATTGGTGGCTGCATCCGTAAACCATATCTCATGGTCGTGTGCATCATCGTCATCCTTGTAACTAAAATGCAGGTTGTCGGTTTCCTTATCGTAAATTATTTTCTCCTCGTTTTCCTTGCAGGCAGTAAGGGCTTCCTGGTAGGTAACCGTTACACCGGTGCCTTGTTTTAACCAGTCGTAACCAAAACCTGCTATGCAAAGCACAAATTTTTCGGGCTCAATTTTGGTGATGCAATTATCTATAACATCCTGCACCCATTTGGTAGAACTGATAGCACCCGGGGCCGACTCATCAAAGTGCTCATCGTAAGCCATTACAAAAACGTAGTCGTTAAATTTATGCAGCTCACTAAGGTCGTAATCAGAACTGAATGGCCTTACGCATTGCGTTGCCAGGTAATGATGCGCATGCAGCGAGTCGTATAACTGTTTATGAAAATCAAGCAGTAATTCCTTTAAACGGTAGTTATCGGTAAAATCTTCCAGGTTCTCAAAATCCACATTCAGGCCATCCATGCCATACTTTTTCAGGTAGACTATGATGCTGTTGATAAAGGCTTTCCTTTTAAAATCAGAAGAGATAATGCGGATAATGCAGCTATCGTAAAACCCGGTATCAACGTTACTCAGCATCGGCACTATTTTGGCCTGCGATGAATCAAGGAGGTTAAACGTGCTGCGGTCCAGGTGCGAAATAATGGTATCGGCATTGCGGTCAATAAAAAGCCACTGCGGCAGCACCATATTCATTTTGGTGATGTTGGTTTTTAACACGCTGTACGATTGCGGGTCGGCTTTATCCGGATAAAAACCTGCCCTTACCCGCTGGCTGATGGGGCCCTTACGGATGGCTTCGTTGTGCTTTCGTTTTCTGCTATGCTCCTTATACTCGTGCGATTTTTCAGGCGTAGACAGAGGCCTGCTGCCTTCAATATTGATAAGCTTGGGCAGGTTGGGGTTGGAGTTTTTAAATATGGCTACCGCTATAGCTGCTGCACCCAACACCAGCAGGAAAACAAAAATACGCGCACTCCACTTAAAGGTGTTCCAACGGGTAGGCGAATCAGTCTGAAATATTTGACGGTTGTGGGCCATAGCTGCGTTACCGGCCTAACCGGCAACCTAAAAATAATCGGGTTTTGTTTTAAAGATAATAAACGGGTTGCTGCAAAGATGCTACAATTGTTTGTTTTTAGGCATAACCATTCTTTAACTTAGAGAAATTAACCACTTAGGCATCAAGAGCGCTAAGAACCACTAAGCATAAATGCATTTTTTTGACCGCAAGGAAGGTAAGAGCGCAAAGATTAAGACAAAAGAAACTTCTGAATATTTTTTGAATTTACTTAGTGCAACTTAGTGTCCTTAGTGCCTAAGTGGTTAATTTCTCTAAATTTCACACCAGTGGTTAATTTATCTTGTATTGAATGGCGCTAAGTCTAAATACTTAATACTAACTACTAAATACTA
>CAISWS010000265.1 GCA_903889265.1 uncultured Bacteroidota bacterium | reverse complement strand
TAATGCCAGGTATGGTATTTTCCATCCCGAATTTGAATACCTGAAAATCTAGTGACCGGAAAAGTTCTTCGATGATAGTTTCGGCAATTCGCCCTTTGATTACATTATCTACCCAGCGATTGTTTACCTTCTCTTTAGCAGTATTACTGCCGGGTTCTTCGTTTCTCCCTTTCTGCTCTTTTTTTTCGCCATAGCATTTGTAGCAAAGCCCTCCCTCAAATTTCGTATAGTCTCCGCAAGCAGTGCATTGTGCCATCTTATTATTTTCAATAAAATTAAATTTTCTTTTTGGATACATATGTGTATCCATACAATTTTTTGTTGTTGCACACCTTTGGCAAGTGAAAAATCCTTCGAAGGTTAAAGCATTTGGAATGCATCACAGACGATTAAGAGAAGCCGAAGGATTGAGCCAACAAAACCTAGCTGATAAGGCAGACCTAGCCAAAATCACTATTCAAAGAATTGAGAATGCAAAGTATAGTGCAACTATTGATGTGTTGGTTTCTATTGCAGGCGCGTTAAAAATTCCGCTTTCGGAGTTAGTGGATTTTTGACTTTAAAAATGATAATTGCCTAACGATATAAGTAGCTAAAAGCTTCGAACCGCCCTCACATAAAAGTAGTACTCCTTAGGATCCGAGAACCAAGTGCTTGATCCCGACCCAGAATAATCTGCGTCTCCGATATCGTACTCAGTAGAACTCCAATAGGCGGTACTGGCAAAACCAATTAATGCTGGATTAGCGTTAAGCTTTTCCAATTCCCCTGCACTTGGCAAATACCAGTCAGTATATCCCCCCAAGGTAAGTGCTGCGCATATATTTGCCGCATAGTTGCCAGGTCCTTGCGATGCTATAATTAAGGCGGTATTGGATTTCCCTGTGCCAATGGAGGTACCTGTGGCACCCGTTAATGTAATAGTTCCATTATCCCACCGGATACTATCGCTTTGGTCGCTCGGTGCAGCGATTAGACCATGTGATACAGTCGCATTATAACCAGAATCGCCCGGTTGTAAAATATATACAATTATTCCTCCTTGATAACTTTTACCAATAGTTAATTGATTCGAATCACTTTTCTTACAACTATTTATAAGCACTAAAACGGCAATGCACGATATCAATAATGAACTGAAGCAAATTTTACTTTTCATTTTGTTGCGGTTAAATATGAAAATGAATTTAGAAAGAATTATAAGTATCAATTTCAAAAGAAATCAATTCAAGGGGAAAAAGCAATTATAGCTACCGATAGTGAGTTTTATTTATTCTTGGGGGGATGATAAAAGAAAGCCAGTGTTTACACCATGTTTACACCGCAAAATCAAAGGGTTACATTTTCATGTAACCCTTTGATTTTCAATGTCGGGGTACCAGGATTCGAACCTGGGACCCCCTGCTCCCAAAGCAGGTGCGCTAACCGGGCTGCGCTACACCCCGAAACTAATAATCCGGTATATTCTTCCAATCCTTAATTAAAATGCAGAAATCTGCGGTGAGGGAGGGATTCGAACCCTCGGTACCGTTTAACCAGTACGGCAGTTTAGCAAACTGCTGATTTCAGCCTCTCATCCACCTCACCTTTTAATAAGGACCATTATTTTTCAGAACGTTTTGTTACCCCTTTTGCTAAAAGGACGACAAAAATAGAAATTTCAATCAATTCGCAAAGATTAATTGCAATTTAAGCAATGCGGGAGCACAGAATGCTGGTATTGCGCACAAAATCGGCTAATTAAAGGTTACAGAAAACAAGGCTCTTTTAACCTTTTCAGCATTTTTAAAACACCCGGTTTTCGTCAGAAACATCCCGAAATTAAATTACCCGCTAAAACTGTTTTTTATAAATTTTCTATTATATTTGTTGGGTAAAGCTCCAATTTCGTTACCGGAAAAATGCCTTCTAACCCTGCAAATTAGAATGAAACAGGTTATACTTTTTTTCATTTTCAGTTTTTTATACCATGGTATTTCGGCTCAGGAAATAAAGCCCATGGTAGTAACCACCAGTGGGGCTACCATGGATCAGAATGATGTTAATATGAGTTTTACCATTGGTGAAATAACTATTAAAACAATTTCGGGAGCCAACGCCAATATAGGCCAGGGTTTTATAAACTCGGCCACCGCAACAACTGCAGGCACATTTGCACCCAAAAATGTATTTACGCTTTATATGGATACCGTTGTTGGCATTTCGGGCCAGCAGGCATTGGTGCACGTTAAGGTCAAGAACTTTAATAAAATATTATCGGCCCAGGGCTCGGTTAGTTTTGATGCCACGGGTTTAAGTTTTGTACAAACCGAATCATTATTATTAAGCCCGCCATCGGTATAACCGGAACTATCGGTGCCCACATTGTTTCCGTTTTTAAGCCATTGGTACACCGGAATGGCACCTCCGCTCACAGGATAAGCAGTAAAAGTAACCGCCATGCCCGCGCAAATTGTAGTATCAGAAGCAGTAATCTGTACATAGGGCACTTCAGTTGAAGCTACAGCCAAAGTTATGCTGTTGGACAAAGCCGTATCCGGCGACGTGCAGGCTGAGCTGCTGGTTAGCAGACAACTGATTACCTGTCCACTTGCAAAAGCTGAACCGCTAAATACACTGCTATCTGGCCCGGTGTTAACCCCGTTAACCCGCCATTGATAAACCGGGTTGTTACCCCCGTTAGTAATTACGGCATTATAACTGGCTGTGCTGCCCGAGCAAATAGTGGCACTGCCCAGAATGGATATAGTGGGGATCACGGAAGCCCCAGATGGAATTACCATACCCGGAAGAACATTAAAATTTGCCAGCGAATTAAATGAGGTATCAACAAATTCAAGTGGGTGTAGGACAAATTGCACAATATGGCTGATGGCGGTTGAAATAGTGCAATTATGTGAGGTTGAAATGTGTGAAATTAGAGGCTAAACACACTATGGAAAAGGAGAAAATAAAACAAGAAATCATGGCCGCCCTAAGTATGGAAGTGGATGGATGGCTTGAAGAAGAGAGCAAATTAAAAGATGGCTTTAGCTATGAAGCAGCAATAATGAAGCGGGCGCTGAATATGGGAAGAGCGGTTATGGAGAAGAGC
>CAISWS010000264.1 GCA_903889265.1 uncultured Bacteroidota bacterium | reverse complement strand
TACAACTACTACAACTACTAAGTAATTCAGTAGGCTGTAAAGCTCAAAACATAAAAAAGTCCCCGCTATTCGTAGCCGGGACTTTTTTTGTTTCTCTGAAGTCTCAAATCCTAATCCCTCTACCAGGTACTACCATTATTCAAACCTGATTGCCTTCACCGGCGAAATTCTCGAAACAAGTATGGATGGAAGTATCAGTAACAGAAGTGTTATGATAATAGTACCTGCATTTAAAATAACTATCCAGCTCCAATTCATTTCCACAGGGGCATAGGAGAGGTAGTATGAATCCTGTTGCAGCTTTATTACATGAAAATACTTCTGAATAAGGCATAAGCCAACCCCAAACACATTGCCTGCAAGTAAACCAACCCCAATTATAACGGCGCTGTAATAGAGGAATATCCGCCTTATTGACATATTATTTGCCCCCAGCGCTTTCATAATGCCTATCATATTGGTTCTCTCCAATATCAAAATCAATAATGCAGTTATCATATTAATAGCCGCCACTATTACCATAAGCGAAAGAATAATTAACTCATTCATGGTTTGAAGGTCCAGCCAGTCAAAAATTCCGGGGGTCATACTCTTAATAGTCTGTACGTCCAACTTGGGATTATTCATACGTGTGTAAACCTCCTCTCCTATTTGCTCTATTGGATCGCGTCGCAAGGCATCAATGGCATCTTTTGATAAAAATGCCCCAAATACCGTCAGAAAGTATGCTTTGGCCCGGCTTTTAAAAAGGTTCTGGTCTTTTAAAAACACCTCAAAGCCACCCACACTGTCTTTACCCCAGTTATTCAGGTCCTGTATCACACCTATATCAACTATTGCATACTTTTTGTCAAAATCATCCAAACCTGTTTCGTATATCCCCTTTACTTTAAATGGCCTGTTGCGGATACTTCGGCCCATAAATGCAACCGTAATTTTATCACCCGTTTTTAGCCGCAACCGGTCGGCAGTGGTTTTTGAGATGATGATGTCACGCTTCGATTGTTCTGAACCGGTTTTTATAATTTCCCCGGTTCTCATGTAAGCAGCAAAATTGCTCCAGTCATAATCATCACCTACTCCTTTCAGCACTATCCCCTCAAAATCGTCCTCGGTCTTGAGCAGGCCTCCTTTTAAGGCAGTTACCTGTATATGACGAGCCTCGGGTATCAGATTTGTATCTTTATAAAAATCCTGATAGCGGTAAATACTTTGTTCCTCAAGCGAATTGCTAAGACTGAAAGGAATAATTTCCAGGTGCGACCAAAAACCCAGCACTTTATTGCGTATCTCTTTCTGAAAGCCGTTTACCAGCGAGGTTGCAATAATCATAGTGCTCAAACTTAGCGCCACTGCTGCCACGGCAATGCGGATAATGAATGAAGAAAAACTTTTTCGGCTGCTGAAAGCTATCTTACGTACTATGAATAATTCAAGATTCAATGGGCTATTTCTATTTTAGCAAAAATATGATTAGTTAGCAATAGTCAATAAGTATGGTTAACAGTATAAAAACACATTGGGCAATTACCATTTCATGGCTTATACTTTTCGGCACGGTCGCCCATGCCCAACAAGCTATTGACAACAACCCACCGCCTTACACCAGCAATGGCCGAAGGATAGTACCCGGGGCCGAACGAATGCACGGTCTCCTGGCTTTACTTCAGGGTAAAAAAGTTGCTTTGATGGTGAACCAAACCGCTATTATTGGCCAAACCCCGCTGGTTGATACATTATTATCTTATGGTGTAAACATCAAAAAAATATTCTCACCGGAACATGGCTTTAGAGGAAAGGCTGACGCCGGCGAAAGCGTAAACGACAGTGTCGACTCAAAAACCGGCCTGCAGGTTATTTCAGTATATGGCAAAAAGAAAAAACCAAGTGCAGATGATCTCGCCGATGTGGATATTGTAGTTTTTGATATCCAGGATGTTGGAGCTCGGTTTTACACATTTATTTCCTCTCTTCATTATTTAATGGAGGCCTGCGCTGAAAACAATAAAAAACTGATTGTACTGGACCGGCCCAATCCAAATGGCTGGCTGGTTGAGGGTACGGTATTGAAAAAGGAATTTCAATCTTTTGTTGGAGTTGATCCTATCCCAGTTGTTTATGGCCTTACCACTGGCGAATACGCCCAAATGATTAATGGCGAAAAGTGGCTTCCAGATGGTATGCAATGCACACTGGTTATAATCCCCTGTCAAAATTACGATCATGCCGATCAGTTTACTTTACCGATTAAGCCATCTCCTAATTTGCCCAACCCTTCGGCAATAGCGCTGTATCCTTATCTATGCTTTTTTGAGGGGACCAATATAAGTGTTGGCAGGGGCACCGAATTGCCATTTCAGGTAATCGGTTCGCCTAAAACGAAGTTTGAAGGGGCTTATGAATTTACCCCACAAAGTAAACCGGGAGCTAAGGAACCTCCTTTTTTAAAACAAAAATGTTACGGTTATAAGTTAATACCCTCCTTGCAAAAATCATGTTTCCATTATGTCGTGCAGATGTATAAGCTTTACACCAATAAAGATGAATTCTTCCTTAAAAACAATTTCTTCGACAAACTTGCCGGAAACGATGAAATAAGGAAAATGATAATTGCGGGAAAGACCGAGGACGAAATAAAAGCAACATATGCCAAAGAACTGGAAGCATTTAAGCTGATAAGAAAGAAGTATTTACTGTATAAAGATTTTGAATAATGAAGCAATTGAAGATAGTCTTTATGGGCACCCCTGAGTTTGCGGTGCCTATGCTGGATGTGCTGGTAAAATCAACACACCAGGTGGTTGGGGTAATAACCGCCCCCGATAAGCCCGCAGGCAGAGGGATGCAATTAGTAGAAAGTGATGTAAAAAAATATGCCGTTGGCCATAGTCTCAAAATCCTTCAACCCGAAAAATTAAAGAACCCTGAATTTATAGCCGAACTAAAGGCACTGAATGCTGATTTGTTTGTGGTAGTAGCTTTCAGAATGCTTCCTGAAATGGTATGGAGTATGCCCCCAATGGGGACCATTAACCTACATGCATCTTTACTTCCCCAATACAGGGGAGCGGCCCCCATTAACTGGGCCATGATAAACGGCGAAAAAGAAACCGGTGTTACCACATTTTTTATTCAACAGGAAATTGATACCGGTAAAATAATTTATCAGGAAAAGATTGCCATCCGCGATGATGAAAATGTGGGAGAGCTTTATCACGAACTAATGGCGCTGGGCGCAATAGTTTTGGCTAAAACTGTAGATGCCATTGCCGCCGGAGATTATCCTCAAATACCGCAAGACCACATTACCGAAATAAAGCACGCTCCCAAAATATTTAAAGAGACCTGCAAAATTGACTGGAATAAGGATGTTGAATATATCTACAATTTCATTCGCGGATTAAGCCCCTACCCGGCTGCATTTACTACGCTTGAAGGAAAGATATTTAAGATTTATAAAGCAAACAGACATGCAACTTCTATTGCTCAACACTCACCCGGAAATGTGGCAACTGATTGCAAAAAAATACTTCGATTTTATGCCATCAATGGGTATGTTGATGTTGAGGAATGTCAAATAGAAGGAAAGAAACGAATTGGTGTGGAGGACTTTTTAAGAAAATACGCTTCCACCAATTTACCCAATGGAATGATACAACTGTAATTGCCAAAAAACCGTTGGGTTCTTGCCTTTAATCTTTGAGTGTTTGAGTTAAAAATGCCGTTAAAATTAATTTAAGGAAATCTCAGGAATAATAGCGCTGGCTGAGTTGCTGAATGCCAGTTGGTGAACGGTATACTCAATGTAATCCACAATAGGAAATTCGTCCATAATCTGCCTTACATCCTTCACCGTTTGTACAATCATGGTAACCCATAATTTGCTTCTGTCCATAGACAATGTATAATTGGAAATCACGCCCCGGTTAAACATATCGTCTATATATTCTCTTTGGATGGGTATCAGCAAAATAAATTCCTGCGTAAGCGCCTCGGGTAAATTTACCTCTACCATAAACTGATTCATAGCACAAAATTTAATCCATGAAATAAAACAAAAACAAATTCTCTTTCAAAAACAGATTGTTAATAATGGGGGGGGGCAACAATCCTTTTTAAACATCATAGTCAAGTGCGTTATAAGTCGACACTTGAAACTTCTATAGTTCCCTCAAAAACCTTTTCAGCAGGGCCAATCAGGTAAACATTCTCATATCCTTTGCCAACGGCATTAAATCTTACTTCTAAATTACCACCCGGGGTTTTAACCCTCACTTTATCAACCTTGTTTCCATCCTTTGCTGCGAACGCCAGAGATGATGCCACTACTCCAGTTCCGCATGATAAAGTTTCATCCTCCACGCCCCTTTCATATGTCCTCACAAAAATCTCATTAGCACTAATACGTTCTGCAAAGTTTACATTAATCCCTTCTTTCGTAAACCGCTCACTGTATCTTACACCTTTCGCTTCTTCAACAATATCCATGCCACCAACGTTATTCGCAAATCTTACATAATGCGGCGAACCTGTATTTAATATAACGTCATTATCCTTATAATGTTCCAAATCGTCAACATCCTTCATTTTTAGCGAAATTACACCCTCATTTAAAAGTGCGCCCTCATGGGGACCGTCAATAGCCAGAAACAGGCATTTCTTGTCAATGGCACCTAGATCATGTGCAAACTTTATCAGGCAGCGGCCCCCGTTTCCACACATCGTGCTTTCGTTCCCATCGCTGTTGAAATAAATCATTTCGAAATCGTAGCCCTTTTTGTCATTCAGCAATATCAAACCGTCAGCTCCTATGCCAAATTTTCTGTCGCAAAGTTGTTTTACAAGGGCGGTATGCTTTTTGGTAAATCTGTGATCGGGCCGGTTATCTATCATTACAAAATCGTTGCCTGTGCCCTGGTATTTATAAAATTTAACGGTCATTAAAATTGAGTGTTAAAACAGGTTAATCAAAATTACTTTATGTTGCAAAAATCGTTGTATCTGAAATAACTTTGAAACAGTAAACGTTTAAAAACAAGCCTAGTTCAAAATTAATAATTAAAACAGGGGTATAAAACCCAAAACTCTGATGGTAAAATAATACTTAACAAACTAAAAACTGAAAGTATGAATTTTAAGAGAAACGGATCTACGGCCCTGGTAGCATTTATCAGTGCCTTTGCCGCAGTAGCAGTGTTTAACTACTTCGGCCTTAACAAACAAACGGTAAATATTATGGAGCAGTCCCCGCTAGGTAAGTATGCCTCGTATAATGCGCCGCGCACTGAGCTGCAACCTATTGATTTCAGGTACAGTGCTGCCGCTTCAACACCTTGCGTAGTGCATATTAAATCTATCTTTAAGCCACAACGAACTGCCTACAAACCGCAAGGCAACGACCCATTTCAGGGTATGTTTGGACAAGACTTTTCACAATTCTTTTTCCGTGGGCCAAACCCCTACCAGCAACAACCACAAGTTGCCAGCGGCTCGGGCGTAATTGTATCCAAAGATGGATACATCGTTACCAATAACCACGTAGTGCAGGATGCCGATGAGGTTGAAGTAGTGCTTGACAATAATAAAACCTACAAAGCAAAAGTCATTGGCAAGGATCCCGATACGGATATCGCCCTGGTAAAAATAGAAGCGAGCAATCTGCCTTCTATAGAGTTCGCCAATTCTGACTCAGTGTTGGTTGGCGAATGGGTGCTTGCTGTGGGCAATCCTTTTGACCTGGCTTCAACAGTTACTGCAGGTATCGTAAGCGCCAAAGGCCGCAATATTAATTTACACGAAGAAGATGTAGCACGGGGTACCCCAAACACCTCTATTGAGTCATTTATTCAAACAGATGCAGCCGTTAATCCTGGAAACAGCGGTGGTGCATTAGTAAATGTCAGCGGACAACTGGTGGGTATTAATACAGCTATTGCTTCGCCTACGGGTTCATACGCGGGCTACTCCTTTGCGGTGCCTTCAAACATTGTAAAGAAGGTAATTTTTGACCTTGAAAAATTCGGAGTTAGCCAACGTGGTTACTTAGGGGTAACTATAAGAACCATGGATGACGAAACGGCAAAAAACGCAGGTTTTGACCACCCTTATGGAGTTTATGTGGATGGGGTAAATAAAGGCTCCGCTGGTGAAGATGGTGGTTTAAAAAATAAAGACGTTATTACGAAGATCAATGGCTTCCCTGTAAACTCATCGCCCGAATTACAAGAGCAAGTTGCCCAATACCGCCCCGGTGATAAAATAAGTGTTGAATTTATCCGTGATGGCAAAACAGAAACTGCGATGGTTACCCTTAAAAACAAATATAACACCACTGCAAAAATTGATAATGCGATGGATGTTTTAAACGCCCTGGGGGTTAAGGTTGAAAATCTTTCGCCTAACGAATTACAGGCTTTAGGCCTGCGCGGTGGAGTAAAAATAACCGAACTCCAAAAGGGAAAACTGAGTGAATTTACAGACATTAAAAAAGGTTTTATTATCACTCAGATTGACGACCAAACGGTCAATAATGTTCAGGATTTCGAAAACATCCTGAAAGATAAATCCGGCAAAGTACTG
>CAISWS010000263.1 GCA_903889265.1 uncultured Bacteroidota bacterium | reverse complement strand
CTTTAACCAACAGCGGCACTTTAGGTAAAACTTATGATGCCAATAAAAGTTACCCCAACATTGGTTTAGGTTGGGAAATCTCCACGGGGTCGCATGCTTTCCAGATTATACTTGCAGCCAGCAATGGTATTTTACCTCAGGCAAATATGGTATACAACGCTAACGATCTTGCAATTCCTAAAAAAGGACTCATCCTTGGATTTAACATCAACAGGCTTTGGACTTTTACCGGTAAAGGGAAGAAGGAAAAGTAAATGGTTTAAACTTACATGACTAAACCAAAATTGAGGGATGGTTTAATGGGGCTTCCGCAAGCGTGGGGGCTTCTTTAAGCCAGTCCCTCTTTTTTCGCCGGATGGCTATATTACTGGTTAGCAGTACAATTGTTTTAAAAGAAGATATTTGTTATGGGTAAATATTTTTCAAATATGAAATACAGTATTAAGCTTTTGTTGCCCTTATTTTTGCTGGCCTTCGTTTGCCCGTCCTTATCTTTTGGGCAGGATTCAACAGGCAAGCAAAAGCCAATTCTGACCGTAAGATATGTGAAGGAGGATAGCCTTAGTAAGGTTTATTTTAAACTATATACCAAGGTTGGAAATGAAAAAGTTCCCGTAAGGTTTACTGTGGTTAATCTTTTTTTAAAGGAAGAATCGAAGTGGGGGATGATGGGAAACATTACCACCGATACTTTTGGTGAAGGCGCCGTGCCTTTGCACGACAGGTTTGCAAAAGCCAGCAGTTCAATGAACGAATTTCACCTGTTTGGCAGTGCCAAAGACGACCCGCGGCTTGAGTGGGTGCAAACCTGGATTGCCGTTAAACCAGCCACGCTTACGTTAACTTTATACCAGCAAGACTCCGTTAATTATGCCAAAGCTGTTTTAAAAGAAAGAGATAGCACGGGTGCCTGGATTGCAGTACCGGGGGTAAATGTTGGTTTTTCCGTCAGGAAGTACTATACCATGTTGCCTTCTGCCACTACCGGTGAAAACGGCGAGGCCATTTTACAACTACCCCCCGGGCTTAAAGGCGACAGTGAAGGCAACGTTACCATTGCAGCCACCGTGGATGCCACCAACCGTTACGGAACCCTCATTGCCACTGCCAAACAACCCTGGGGTGTTGCCGACGTACAGGCAAGCCTGCTGGAAAAGCTGGTATCTATATCGCTCATTGCCGGAGTTTGGTGCGTTATAATTTACCTGATAATAAAATTGTTCAGAAGGAAGACTGTTGCACAGAATATGTAATTAGCTGTATGGGCTTTAAATCAAAAAGCGCGGAAGTTCGTTTTCGCGCTTTTTGATTTTTGCAGAGAGGAAGGGATTCGAACCCTCGAAGCACTTTCATGCTTACACACTTTCCAGGCGTGCTCCTTCAACCACTCGGACACCTCTCTAAAATTGGACTGCGAATGTAATTATTCTGACGTAATTACCGCATTCCCCCTCCTGCAACTATGGGTATAGTTACATTTGAAACACCGCCAAAGCATTTTCACTCGTTATCTGGGCCACCCTTTCCATATCCTTATTTAGCGCCTGGGCAACCGCAGCGCAGGTTAGTTTTATGTAGCTGGGTTCGTTTCTTTTTCCACGGTGGGGTAGTGGGGTCAGGTATGGTGCATCGGTTTCCAATACAATATTTTTAAGGCCTACTTTGGCAACTATATCTTTCAGATCGCTGGTTTTATAGGTTATTACTCCGCCTATGCCTAAGTATAAACCCAGTCGTATTATTTCCCTGGCTTCTTCCACATTACCGCTAAAGCAATGGAAAATGCCCTTTACCCGGCCCTCGTACTGGCGCAAAATATTTATGCAGTCAACAGTTGAGTTGCGGCTATGGATAACAATGGGCAAATTCCTTTCTAAGCTCCATTCAATTTGCCGCTCAAACGCCCTTATTTGTTGTTCTTTAAATGTGGTATCCCAATAGTAATCCAGGCCTATTTCGCCAACGGCATAATATTTTCTGCCACTGTTTAAATGTGCAAGGGCGATAGTAAGTTCTTCTTCAAAGTTTTCTTTTATGCTACATGGATGAACACCCATCATAGGTAATACTTCAAAATCCTCTTTACTTATCAGGGTTCCGTTAGGGGCTTTTAATTGCCTGTCGGTTAGCTGGTGTACCCGCTCGTGCGTTTCAGAGTCAATGGCGGGCAGAAAAACTTTTTTTACGCCGTTTTGTATGGCCCGGTCCACAACTTCCTTCATATCGTAATCGTACTTGGAAAGGTAAAGGTGGCAGTGTGTGTCTATCAGTATCATAATTTCTCAAACTTAAAGCCTTTTGCCGAGAAGTGCTCTAACACTTTCGGTAAGGCGTATTCCACGTTCAGTTGTGCTTTCAGGCTATCATGAAAAACAATGATAGAGCCAGGCTCAGCATAGGTGGTTACATTATTCAAAACTTTCTCTACGCTTACTTTCTGGTCAAAATCGAAGCTGAGCACATCCCATAAAACTATTTTGTAACGGTCTTTCAGAAATTTATATTGCGCAGGCTTTAATTTACCATAAGGCGGGCGGAACAGCAGCGAATTATATTCAGGATAATAATTTTTAAGTGTAACGCTGCACTTTTCTATATTGTTGTAATAGGTGTCATTATCTGTTTGCCAGCCATTCAGGTGGTCGTAGCTGTGGTTACCAATGCTGTGGCATTCATTTATTATGCGCTCAAAAATGTCAGGGTTTTCCTCCACGTTTCTGCCAATGCAGAAAAAAGTGGCAAGCGCATTATACTTTTTCAGTTCATCTAAAATAAAGGAGGTAACTTCGGGTATTGGGCCATCATCAAAGGTGAGGTAAACAGTTTTATCGGTGGTATTTATAGCCCAAAGGCACTTTCGGTAAACGGACCGAAGCAGAATAGGAGGCTTGGTAAATAGAATGGCGTCGAGCATTGATTTGAATATGCGATTATGCGATGTGCGAATTAAGCCGTCGCATATCGCATATCGGTTTTCGTCATTAATCGTTTCTAAGCAAATCTATTGAATTACCTTGCATCTAAATAGCGAATAATTATTTTCGCCGGTATAATCAGGAATATGAGCAGAAGAGTGAGAGTAAGATTTGCACCAAGCCCCACAGGGCCTTTACACATGGGAGGTATCCGTACCGCCTTATATAATTACCTGCTGGCTAAACAGCAGGGTGGCGATTTTATTTTGCGTATTGAAGATACCGACCAAAACCGTTTTGTGCCGGGTGCGGAAGCATACATTATTGAAACACTGAAGTGGTGTGGCATTGAACCTAACGAAGGAGTGGGTTTTGGCGACGGACCCCATTCCCCTTATCGTCAAAGCGAGCGCAAAGCCCTCTACCGCAAATTTGCGGACCAACTTGTGGAGAAAGAACATGCCTATTATGCTTTTGACTCAGCTGAGGATCTGGAGCAGATGCGGGCCAACATGCAGGCGCAAGGAGTCCCTAATCCATCATATAATTCGGTTACACGCCAGTATATGAAAAACTCGCTAACCCTGCCGCATGATGAAGTACAGAAGAAACTTGCTAACGGCGACCCTTACGTTATCCGTTTTAAAATGCCGCGTAATGAGGAAGTGAAGTTTCATGATGAAATACGTGAATGGGTTACTTTTAATACGTCGCAGTTAGATGACAAAGTATTGTTTAAAAGTGATGGTATGCCTACCTATCATTTGGCCAATGTAGCTGATGATTATATGATGCAGGTTACCCACGTAATACGGGGCGAAGAGTGGTTGAGCTCAGCGCCACTCCACGTGTTGTTATACCGTGCTTTGGGTATTGAGGATGTGATGCCCAAATTTGCCCACTTATCTTTAATACTGAAACCTGATGGAAACGGCAAACTGAGCAAACGCGATGGTGACCGTCTCGGGTTTCCGTCATTTGCTTTAAACTGGACCGATCCTGAAAGTCAGGAAACATCGAAGGGGTACCGCGAGCGTGGTTTTTTCCCTGAGGCATTTATGAACTTCCTTGCCTTGTTGGGTTGGAACCCCGGCGGAGATAAGGAGATTATGACTATGGCGGAAATGACGGAACTTTTTTCGTTTGAAAAAGTACACAAAGCAGGTGCCCGTTTTGATTTTGAAAAAGCCAAGTGGTTTAACCATCAATACTTAAAAGCGAAGGAAGATACTGAACTGGCTGAGGCTATTAAACCGCAGTTTACCGGAAAAGGGTATACATATGATGCTACTTTTGTTAAAGAATTTTGTGGCCTGATGAAGGAAAGGGCTATATTTATTAATGACCTGCTTGAAATGGGATATTATTTCTTTGAAGACATTAAAACCTGGGACAACGAAACAATTAAGAAAAAATACAGTAAAGAGAGCAGGGGAAAATTTGATGCGGTAATTGATGTTTTGAATGGCGTTTCTGAATTTAATGCTTTAAATTTGGAAACGGCTTTGAAAGAATACACCGCAAAAGCAGGAATAAAAACCGGAGAGTTGATGCCTGTGTTAAGGCTGGCACTGGCCGGTACCATGCAGGGGCCGCCTGTATTTAGTATGATGAATTTATTAGGAAAGGAAAAATCAATTGCCCGCTTAAAGAATTCGTTTAATTATTTTGATTCAATTTGAAAACATTCGTGTTAAATTTGGAAAAAATAATTTTGATTTGTCCCTTGACACAAATAAACTAACTGCTAAATTCGCATAACCGCAAATTGCTTAACCCTTAAACCGAAAACCTATGCCACGTAAAAAGCGCGATGAAGAGGAAGAACCTTTGAAAAAGAAAGCCTCGAAAAAGGAAGAAGATGAAGATGATGATGACGATTTGGAAATTGAGGAAGAGGAAGAAACAGTTGTAGTGGATGATGAAGAGCCAGACTCCGAGCCTTCAGATGATGAGTTAAAGTCAATGAAGGATATGGAGGAGTTTGATGACATCATCGAAAAGCGTTCAACCGGCAAAGGGCGTAAGGCTAAAAGCCAGGATGAATATGATGACGAAGACTTTGAAGACTTCGATGACTTCGGTGAGGAAGATGACGACCTCGGCGGTGGCGGTTTGGATGATGATTTCTAAACATTGATATATGACAAGGGATACCACAAGTACGCTTATTGTGGTATCCCTTGTTCTTTTTCCCCGCCTTATTTATTTCCATGAATCGCCCAATCAGAATTCTTGTTGCCAAAGTTGGACTCGACGGCCACGACCGTGGTGCTAAAGTTATTGCCTCATCATTAAAAGATGCCGGCATGGAGGTTATTTATACCGGCCTTCGCCAAACACCCGAAATGGTGGTTAACGCCGCCTTACAGGAAGACGTAGATGCCATTGGTATAAGCATCTTATCGGGCGCGCACATGACTGTATTTCCCAAAGTACTGGCCCTGATGAAAGAAAAAGGTATGACCGACGTACTGCTTACCGGCGGCGGAATTATACCCGATGAAGACATGAAACAACTACAGGCCCAGGGCTGTGGCAGCTTATTCCCTCCGGGCACACCTACTGCCCAGATTGCCGGCTACATTACTGGCTGGGTTAAATCTCACAGAGATTTTTAGAAGTAAGATATTTGAACCAAGACTCAGGTGATGATATTTAATCCTGATTCAAATTTCCGGTCTGTCAAAAATCATTTCCACTTTTCGCTGCCATAGTTACATTTGCATCCGCAACACATTAACTATGAAACAATTTACAACCCTGCTGGCTGAAGTAACTGATGGCATTTTGCTGATAACCATTAACCGCGAAGACAAACTGAATGCTTTAAATAAAGCACTTATAGGCGAATTGGATGAAGTAATAACCGAGTTATACAGCAACCGCGAAATTAAAGGCGCAATAATAACCGGCAAAGGACCCAAAGCTTTTGCTGCCGGAGCTGACATTGCAGAATTTAAAGGCATTGACGAGGTAAGCGGAAGAGCTCTTGCCAAAAGAGGGCACGATGTATTTTTCCGAATAGAACAAAGCCCAAAGCCTGTTATAGCTGCCGTAAATGGTTTTGCACTTGGCGGTGGCTGCGAGTTGGCTATGGCATGCCACCTGCGGGTTGTCAGCGATAATGCAAAATTTGGTCAGCCGGAGGTTAAGCTGGGCCTTATACCGGGCTACGGAGGTACCCAGCGCCTGGTGCAATTGATTGGTAAAGGCAAGGCGCTGGAATTGTTAATGACTGCCGATAATATTGATGCGTCAGCGGCCTTAAATCTGGGTCTTGCAAACCACGTTGTGGCACAAGATGTTTTAATTGAAACCAGCAAAGGGATACTAAACAAAATCAGAGCGGTTGCGCCGGTAGCAGTTGCCAAAGTAATTGAAAGTGTAAACGCACATTTTAAAGACGGTGTGGATGGCTATGAAGCAGAGGTAAATGCCTTTGCCGAATGCGTGAATACAACCGATTTTGTAGAGGGAACTACGGCATTTGTAGAAAAGAGAAAAGCAAATTTTACGGGGAAATAGATACAAGAAGCAAGGTATAAGATACAAAACCGGGTTTTGTATTTGTTTTTAGTTTCAATTCATAAATCCTAATTCATAAATCAAAATTCAGAAAATGGAATTCAGAAAGGAAAAAGATACGATGGGGGTGGTTGAAGTACCTGCTCATGTTTACTGGGGTGCGCAAACTGAGCGCTCGGTTGAAAATTTCAGGATAGCACAGGACATTAATAAAATGCCCAAGGAAATTATAAAGGCTTTTGCTTATTTAAAGAAAGGAGCTGCCCTTACTAACCTGGATGCCGGAGTTCTGGCACAGGACAAATGCGACCTTATCTGCAAGGTTTGCGACGAAATACTGGCAGGTAAGCTGGACGACCAGTTTCCGTTGGTGGTTTGGCAAACCGGCTCGGGTACGCAGAGTAACATGAACGTTAACGAGGTTATTGCCTACCGCGCGCATGTAATAAACGGCGGTAGCCTGATGGACGAAAAAAAATACGTGCAACCGAACGATGATGTAAATAAATCGCAGAGCAGCAACGATACTTTCCCTACGGCAATGCACATTGCGGCCTATAAGATTTTGGTTGAAACCACTATGCCTGGTATTAAAACCCTGCGTGATACACTTGCTGCCAAAAGCAAAGAGTTTATGCAGGTGGTTAAAATTGGCAGAACGCACTTAATGGATGCCACGCCATTAACAGTAGGGCAGGAGTTATCGGGCTATGTTTCGCAGTTGGACCATGGTTTACGTGCAATTAATAATTCGCTGGCGCATTTGTCTGAACTTGCTCTGGGCGGAACTGCGGTAGGTACCGGTATTAATACACCTCCGGGATATGATGTAAACGTGGCAAAAAAGATTGCTGACCTTACTGGCCTACCTTTTGTAACTGCTGAAAATAAATTTGAAGCACTTGCTGCGCATGATGCCATTGTTGAAGCGCACGGCGCATTGAAAACGGTAGCCTGTTCCATGATGAAAATTGCCAATGACATTCGCTTGCTTGCATCTGGCCCGCGTTGTGGAATTGGCGAATTATATATACCGGATAATGAACCTGGTTCTTCCATTATGCCGGGTAAAGTTAACCCTACCCAGTGTGAGGCCATGACAATGGTTGCTGCACAGGTATTGGGCAATGACGTTGCCATTAATATTGGTGGCGCCACCGGCCATTTTGAGCTGAATGTGTTTAAACCGGTAATGATATACAACTTTCTGCACTCGGCCAGGTTAATTGGTGATGTGTGTGTGTCTTTTAATGATAAGTGTGCTTTAGGTATTAAACCGATTGAAGAAAATATTCAACGCAATTTGAATAACTCCCTGATGCTGGTTACAGCGTTAAATACAAAAATAGGGTATTACAAGGCCGCTGAAATTGCTCAAACTGCACACAAAACAGGTAAAACCTTAAAGCAAACAGCTGTAGATTTGGGCTACTTAAAACCCGAGGAGTTTGATGCCTGGGTTATCCCTTCCCAGATGACCCATCCCTAGGGGGAACCGCAACCTCGGCTGGGAGCCGATCACTTCTCCCCCTGCTGGGTGATCCACACGGATCACCCGACTGCGAGTGCTGAATCAGCAATCTCTCCAAGACCCTTTCGCCAAGGATATTGAGGCCAGTCTGCCTCTGGATGATTGGTGAGATTCCCCTTGCGAGGGCTTTCTGAGGGGGCGAGACTG
>CAISWS010000262.1 GCA_903889265.1 uncultured Bacteroidota bacterium | reverse complement strand
TTCGGGTGAGCTGGATTTTGGAAATGGAACCACCCAGAAATTTAATGTTGCGAATTTTGCACCCGGAGTTTATACCATTGCTGGAAATGGCGTGCAGGGAAGGTGGACTTATATGTTTGTGAAAGAGTAAAAAAACCGATGCGCAATTGTAGCCTTTTATTTAATTTTAGAATTAACAGTAATTCCCTATCCCCCTAAAAAACTATGTTATGTTAAAACATTTACTTGCATGTGCCTTTACTTTGGCCAGCTTTTTTGGTTCGGCGCAGGAAATATTTGATATGCCTTATGCTACCGGCACTTACCTTACCGGAATTAACGACAGCGGCGAAATTTGCGGATACTTCACCAAAAGTACCGGTAACACAATTGGCTTTTGGATTAATAAATACGGCGATACTATTCTGCTGCACGGGCCCGGCGGCAGCAATACTTACTGTAACGCAACCGGTATCAATAACAAGGATATGGTAGTGGGTAATTTTGGTTCAGCATCAAACGTTGCAGCGGCGCAGAGTTTCATTTATGTGCCTAACCCGGGCCGTAACAATGGTGGAACTTATATAACCGTTACCAACTGGGGCGGTATTAATACCCAGGCATCGGGTATAACAGATGATACCTGTATTTCGGGCAGTTACCAGGTGGGTGGTAATGATTGCGGTGCTGCCTGGTGTAACGGCGAGGGTACGCCAACTTCATTAAGATGCAATAATGGCGGCACTATATATCCTACCTATGCCTATGATATTAATACTGTAAACCATAATACCTGTGGTTTTATAATTGAAGGCGCCGAGGAGCAGGCTTTTGTTTACCGCAGCAGCATTGATGCCTGGGATACTTTTCAGGTAGGGGGATTTTTGAAATCGCGTGCGCTGGGGATGAATGATAATGGGTGGATTTGCGGTAACTATAGTAGCGAAACCAAAGGTTTTTACGCAAAAAAAGTATGGCAGCAAAACCTGAGTAACTTTCAACAGATAATTGTAAAGGGGGCAACAACCATATACCCTTCGCACATTAATAACAATAATGACATTGTTGGCTTTTATTACGATGCTGCCGGTGTTGCGCACGGTTTTATTATTGCTACGTATGACCTGGGTTTCAGGCCCAGTGTAAACGGATTTGCTTTCAGTAACGATACTGCGTTTCCGCGTAGTTATTCTAATCAGTTCAGTTATGCTTTCGATCCTTACCTTGGGCCGCCTGACACTTTTCCGAAAGGGACCAACGGCAACACACTTTCCAACAGGATATTTCCGCCATGGCCGGATTTTGTAAATGCGTTCACCGAAGCGGAGTGTTATGATTATATAAACGGACATCCGGTTAGGCACGTGCAGTCGTATTATGTTTGGGCTGGTGTGGCTGGCAAGTATGGCGGAACCTGTTACGGCTTTGGGAATAATGCCGCCTGGCTTTGGGATGTGCAGCACTGGTATACCAACCGGTATCCCAAGGCCGCAGCTTACTCGGGCCTTGATGTAATTGACTATCCTTTTAGTGATACGGTTCAGCAAAGTCTGTATCAAACCCATGTGTTGCAGTTTTCCAAAGAGGCGCGGGCAAATACCCATAACCACGTTAATGAAAAGCTATCGGTTTATTTGCAGACTGTGAAGCAGGAACTACGTAACAGCCGCGGCAGGCCGCATTACAGCCAGGGGATTATATTACAGGATAGCTCGGGCGGGCACTGTGTTTTTCCATACAAACTGGTACCCGGTGCGGGTGGTAATGGTATTGATACCATTTATATTTATGATTGCAATTTCCCCTTTGCCGATACTATGTATATAAGCGTTGACCTGAACGATGGTACCTATGGTAACTGGCATTATACCGCCGGAGGCCATCTAACCCACCCGCCTGATTGGGGCAATACGCCCGATGGAACCGGCTTGTTTTTGAATATTCTTGATTCTATTATCAAAAACCCGGTGCATATAAGGCTGGGACAGCAAAACGACGGACCAAATTATGCGCGGTCATCGACAGATACCCTGCTGTTTGCATCTTTCAACGATTCATCAACGGTGCAAATGACGGATGACAATGATAGTGTGGCTAATTTTTCGAGTGGAAGAAGCACTCATACATCGCTGGTTGAGCCTTTCTTTATTGCAACCGGCCAGGTTGGCCAGCCAACAAATGCACAAAGTACCAGCAACATTACCAAGGTTACCAAAACCGGGGCGTTGAGCAACGATTTTTTAAGCATCGAGGGTAACACGTACCTGCTGCGGTGCGACCGCCTTTCGGGCACAGATAACAGCGACAATTACCAGTTCAGTTCGGGCAACCTTACTTACCTTAATAACGGCCCCAATATTAAAGGGGTTGGATTTACTATCGACCAGGAGGATAGCAACATTGAATACAATTATTACATCACCGGTTTGAATGTTCCGGTGGGCAATAAAGTGGCAGTTGTTACATCGGGTAACACGGGCGTGACATTGCAGAATTTCGGGCCTCCGACATCGTATATTATTACTACCGAGTTTTTAAAGCCTGATTCGTTAGAAACATTCCGCGATACGATACAGATACAGGGTAATACACAGCATACTATATTGCCGCACGATACCACCTACAGCGGGATTTATATTTTGGTGGATACAGGCATGACAGGGAATATTGAAGATTCCATTTTTATACACCAAACGGTTACGGGTATTAACCATATTAATACACCTAACATTACTGCATGGCCCGTACCAAGCGGCAACGAGTTGTTTATGAGCGGTCCGCAGGGGCTTATCAGCTATACTATTGTTGACGTAATGGGCCGCACTGTAGCCACCGGCGAAATGGACTTTGCCAATGGCACCACGCAAATGTTTAACATAGCCAGGTTTGCACCGGGTGTTTACACCATTACCGGCACCGGCACACAGGGTAAATGGAATTACATGTTTGTGAAGCAGTAGGCGTGGTTTTAAGTTTACGGTGTGCAGTTTTCAGTTGAACTCAAATAAAAAGGGTGAAACCAACTTGTTTTTTCGCTTACAACTGAAACTGTTAACTAAAAATAATTTTGCGCAAGGCAAACAAAAATGCCTGTGTATTGTTATTTTTGCAAATCCCCGCGTAATAATTCCCAAAAAATCGTTTGTAAGGTCATGATTAGGAGCGTAGCTGTTATGTTTATTGCCTTGTTGTTTGCCGGAGGCGTGCATGCACAGG
>CAISWS010000261.1 GCA_903889265.1 uncultured Bacteroidota bacterium | reverse complement strand
GTCAATTCGACATCAAGCTTAATTTAAAATTATTACTTTTAGCAGGTCTGATTTATATATGGCAGGTAACAGTGCAGTATTTATTCTTATAAAAAGTCTTTCGATGTCTGAAAAGAGATACTTCAAAATCTTTTCTGAAAGGCACACTATTGGCATACAAAACAAATACACACTGCTCTTTGATGGCATAGATGCCGCTAAGGTTGAAGACGATAAAGCTATCAGCAGTTTACTGACAAAGGCAGGATTTAACAGCAGGTTTCTCTCTGCCGATAAAAACTACCTCTACCAACTTTTACTGCGCAGCCTTAACGACTTTCACCACGCCAAAACCAATAATATTGAAATTAAAGAGGCGCTTATCTCTATCGAAATTCTTTTCCATAAAGGCTTATATAAACAGTGCCTTAAGCTGGTTAGAAGCACCGAAGTATTGGCCCGCGATTGCGAAAACTTTCAGTTAATGATTGATGTGCTGATGTGGAAGAAGAAGTGTATAGGCTACTCAGCCGGCCTTAAACAGGCTGCTGAAATAAACAGCGACATTAATACTTACCTACAGATGCAAACCAACCTTAAAAAAATTACCGACCTGTATTACGAAAGCAACCTGCTGCAGGCCAGCAACGAAAAAGATGCCGGTAAAAGCGTAGTTAAGAAATTTAAGGACATTCTTAGGCAGCCCGAATTGCTTAAGGAAGAAAACGCCTTATCGTTTTCGGCTAAAACATTTTACCACCTGGTATATTCAAATTACTACTACACTATCGACAATAAACTAAAAGAGCTGGAGCATCTTGAAAAATTAACGGCCCTCATAAAAGAATCAAAAACTTATGCAGTCGAAAACCCGCTCGATTACGTTTCCATCTACAACCGTCTTCTTTCTATTAAAAAATACTTCCCATCATCTTCCTTCTTTAACGATGTGCAAACACTAAGAGAATTCAGCAACAGGGTAGTATTTAAAAATGAAGTAGTTTCTTACCGTGCGTTTATACATTGTAATACACACGAACTTGAATACTACCTTATCAATAACAATTACAAAAGTGCTTTAAGCAAAACCCGAAAGTTTGAAGCCGAAGTTGCCGAAACCAAACTTGATATAGAGCCTTACCATATGATATACTACTATTATCTGTATATCATAACGCTTTTGTATGCGGGGCAGTTTCAGGATGCCCTGAAGTTTTCTAACAAAGTGCTGAATGGTTTTGATTTTGAGGCACGCCCACAGGTTTATATACAGGTTGAAATTTTGAACGCCATTGTTCATTACGAACTTGGCAATTATACTTTGGTACTAGCACTTTGCAGGCAGGTTATAAAGCGCAATAAGCGCCAAAAAATGCTTAGCCCGTTTGAAGAACAACTGCTTAATGCGCTTACTAAAAATGCGGGGAGCAAACACCTTACCTTTAAAGCCGAGGTAACCGCTTTCGAACCGCTGATTGAGGTAAGCGAAGCAGCCTTAAAATCAAACTATAATACAGAGTCGAATTATATAAAATGGGTAAAAGCTAAAATTGAAAGAAAGACTGTAATGCAGGCTGCGTTGTAATACAGCACACCTGCTATATTACATTGAGGAATATAGCTGTTTGGCACAGTTATGGGAATGATATTTCAACCATGAAAAAAAACTACCGCTACCTTATCATTATCCCCGTTTTATTAATTGCCATATTGATTTTTGTGCTCGTTAAAAAGGGTATAAAACAGGCTGCGCGCAAAAAAACAATTACGCCTGAACTGATTGCAGGTAAAGGCTATGCAGATCAATACAAGGCCATGCTAATAGCTTTAGTCAATTATGCCGATAGCACAGGTCTGAATCCGGACATAAAGCACGAATCCTATTTTAAAGTTTATGACTCTATTTCGCGCCTCAACAAAATTACTGACGAGTCAAAAAGAGCCGCTCTTAAATCATTGTTCATCGATTCTGCTAATTCCATGCTGTTCCGCTTGGCCTATGGCGAAGATCTTGAGCTGGTTTATAACGGAGCCAAATACCATATCGATACAATGCGCGTAAAAAACATGGTAACTACTTTAGCTGAAGAGGGCGATTGGCAACAGGCAATAGATAGCCTTGAACCAAAAACAAAGCAATATCAATTGCTTAAAAACTCTTACGGCCAAATCAGGGCCCTTTCAAAAGCACATCCTCAAACCGATATAGCAAGCAGCACTCAACAGGCCGATGAACGAAATTTGGCTATCTCAAAGCTTAAAGACTGGGGGCTGATAAACAATGCACTTACTTCTTCCGCAGTTAGCGATGATGCCTTCCGTAATGCAATCATTCAGTTTCAGAAAATGACCGGCGCTGACACCACCGGCACTACTGATAAAAACACACTGGCCAACCTTAATATCCCGCTGCAAAAACGGTTATTGCAAATAAAGCGCAGCCTCAATTTATACCGCTGGTGCAACCGCTTAAAGGGCACCGACTTTGTATTGGTAAATATTGCCGCCACCCGACTGAAACTTGTAAGCGATACTATTGAAGGTATAAATATGCGGGCCATTGCCGGCAGGCAGAAAGATCAAACCCCTTTGTTTACCGCCCGTTTTATTAAAGTAACTACTTATCCGCACTGGGTTGTGCCGCTAAGTATTGGTAAATCGCGGGGAACGATCTGATATGCTGCCAGAGGTCGGCGGATTAGTGAGATTTTCGTCCGCCTAAAATAAAATCCATATTTTTAGTCCCAGCAGCGATATAGTATCCTTTGCAAGGACCAAAACATTGAATTCAATTTTCACGACAACCGTAAAAAGATTGCTTCAGTTTCTTTCACGTCTACCATCCGGTTAAAAGATTTTCAGGTAGTTGCTATGGAAGCAACCCGCAAAAAGGACAATGGTATAATTTCAGCGCCGCCGGGTTCAGGAAAAACAATTATAGGGCTTTCCATAATTGTTGAGAAGCAACAGCCCACTTTGATTATAGTTCATCGCAGGCAATTAGTCGATCAATGGAAAGAGAGAATCCAGTCATTTCTTAAAATCCCAGGACATGAAATTGGAATCATTGGTCAAGCCGAAACCAGGGTTGGGAAAAAGATAACTATTGCGATGATGCAAAGTTTATCCGGTCTTGCAACCAACGGAGAATTAGAAAAGCTAAAAGATGTTTTTGGGTTAATCATTGTTGATGAATGCCATCATATTCCAGCTGAAACATACCGGGGCTGTATTGAATTGTTTCACAGTTTTTATTTATATGGGTTGACGGCTACGCCTTTCCGGCGACACAATGACGAAAAATTGCTATTTGCACATTTAGGTGATGTGATTGCAGAGCTTAGTTCAAAATCAGTGACACAGTATAAAGAACCGACCATTATTATACGTGAGACCTCCTTTTCAGCACCGTTTATTTCTAATACTGACAAAGTTGAAACGCTTTTTAAAATATTGATACATGACTCAGTTCGCAATAGTTTAATTGTTTCAGACATAGAAAGGGAGTTGGCAGCGGGTCGAAAGGCTATCATTATAACTGAACGAAAAGAACACATTATAGTTCTTCAACAATATTTGAAGCATTCCTTTGAAACTATTACCCTAAGCGGTGAAGACAAAGAGGCTGAACGAAAACAAAAGTGGAAGCTATTACATGAAGGTGATTTCGAGGTACTAATAACAACCGGTCAATTATTCGGAGAAGGATCAGACTTGCATTCAATTGATTGTCTGTTTCTGGTGTATCCCTTTTCTTTTGAAGGGAAACTAATTCAATACATGGGCAGAGTTCAAAGGGGGGAATTCGCTCCTATGATTTATGACTACAGAGATTCAAGGATTGATTACCTCGACAAGTTATTTCTGCAACGAAACAAATACTATAATAAATTAAGAAAGAATGGAGCTCTCAAAGAAAGCCAGGAGTTAATTTTGTGTTTTCACATAAACACAGTGAGGATAGACGGAAACCAGGAAATACTCGAACTAAACGCTTTAGGACTTCCTGATTCAGTTCAGGAATTCC
>CAISWS010000260.1 GCA_903889265.1 uncultured Bacteroidota bacterium | reverse complement strand
ATTCGAGGAGAAGTTCTCGCTTTCGCTAAGCCGCAACAACGTTTGGGTTTTTTTGGGTGTTATCAGCTTCACGCTTATATTTTTAACAGCTGCGGCAATCATCTACACCCCGCTTAAATACTTCATACCCGGCTTTGGCGATTATAACTACCGCAGCCAGATATTACAGCTTCAGTTTAAAACAGATTCGCTGCAGGATGCGCTGGAAGCCAGGGCTTTATGGCTGGAGAATATTGCTAATGTAGCCAGCGGAAATATTGACACCACCCGGCCTAAAGCCAATGTGGCGGGCAAGGTAGATAAATCGAAAATTAAGCTGGATGAGGTAAGGCCCGTTGACCAGGAACTACGCAAACAGGTTGAGGATGAGGATAATTACTCGCTTAGCTACGCCGCCGGCCAAAACAGCGGAACCGTGGACGAGGTGAAACAAATGCACCTGATGAGCCCCGTAGAAGGCTATGTAACCGATGAGTACGACAAGCAAAAGGAGCATTATGGTATTGATATAGCTGCCAAACAAGATGCGCCGGTTAAGGCCGTTTTAGATGGCAAGGTAATTTCGGGGGCTTACACACTGGAAACGGGCTATGTTATTGAGGTTCAGCACAAAAACAACCTTATTTCCATCTATAAGCACAACTCGCAGCTGCTTAAAAAGCCGGGAAATTTTGTAAAAGCGGGCGAAGTAATTGCTTTAGTGGGCAACACTGGCGAACTAAGCACAGGCCCGCACCTGCACTTTGAGCTTTGGCAGGAGGGGAAGAGTTTGAATCCTAAGGATTATATCGTATTTTAGACCCCCGCTTGCCGGCAGGCAGGCCCGATTTATTTGTTAACCCCTTAAAACATTCGAATCATGTTCGGAAAAAATAAAGAGGAAGAAGCATCAGCGGCGTTACGGGTAATGAACCAGCTTGGACAAGGTACCACCATTAATGGTGATGTAAGTACCGAAGGCGATGTGCGCATTGATGGAAAGGTAATTGGTAACGTTACCAGCAAAAGCAAAGCCGTAGTGGGCGCCACAGGCGTTATTGAGGGCGACATACTTTGCCAGAACGCCTATATAGACGGCCGCGTTAACGGCAACATAGAGGTTACCGAACTGCTTATACTAAGCAAAACCGCCCTGGTAGTGGGCGATATAAAAATTAAAAAGCTGGTGGTTGAAGAAGGAGCCAAGTTTACAGGCAACTGTATTATGGGCCTAAGCGTGGCCCGCACCGATAGCGAAGATAAACCGGTGGTAAGGCCTAAGTACGCATCGGCAGCGGTGTAGAGCCGTGAGCTTTGGGCTTTGAGCCATGAGCAAATTCAAAAAATTGAAGCCAGTGTAGTGTTGCATTGGCTTTTTTATTGATGGGTTAACTAATTTTAAGAGAAGAAAGTTTATGGCCGAAAAACCCACCCCCAAAAAGCCCGATAACCTTTACCTGCGTTACAGCGGCATTGGCTTTCAGTTAGCCGCAACAATAGGCGTTGGCGTATTTATAGGTTACGAACTTGATAAATGGCAAAAAACAACCACCCCCTATTATACCATAGCCTTTGCCGTAGTATTTATGGTGGTGGGGTTTTATGTGATGTTTAAGGAGTTGATGAGGGGGTAGGAATGCAACTTACTTGACTACTATTTTCGTCTAATTCGGAGCAATACTCTTAACAGTTAAGGTATGTTTTTATAAGGGCAATAACTTTTAAAGCATATGTTTGTTATATAAGGAGCAATAAAACTCTCTATTTGTGTGTTTGAATAGTATCTACGAGTATTTTCTCAATAGCTTTGTATTCCGCTTGTCTGATTTGGTTTTGCTTAATAGTGCTTGAAATACCGAAGCCTAATAATGTTGCTACCGCCATGACAGCAATAGCAAGCCAGTTGATTGAAACTGATATAGTATTTTTTTCAAGTTCGCTATTCATGACTTCAGTAATAAATTTTACAGGGAACCTGGTATCAAAGGCTAAAAGGGGTATGTCATCGGTTTCTGCAAATGCGGTAGTGTAAATTTTCAGTGAATATTTATCACCCCGGTTAAAAGGACTTAGCTTGATGTTGACCTTGGTTCCGCGAGTGTTAAAATCCAGGTCTGGGCTTTTGCTGAGGATATGGTGGTCCCCGGGTGTTTGCTCGGCAATTTGGATAATATCGTAACCAACCGGTGCACTGATTATAAATTCAAAATCTTCAAAATCCTTATTGCTTTTGTTCTGCAGATGAATGCTTGAAAGAAAGAGATTGTGAAATTGATGCGAATCACCTGCCTTGCTGGTAATATTTAAAACAGCTTTCTGCTTATCAGTTATCGTAAAGGGTTTAAAGATGGAAGTGGATTCCACGTTCAGCAAAATCTTTTGTTGTCGTTCCTTGTATTTATGAAATAAGAAGTTTCCAAGTTGAGTTATCCCAGCCCCAAATAAGGCCGCTACAATTGGTATATAATTAAAGGAGGTAGGATTTTGGGTAGAATTGTTCTGTGCAAAAGAAACTGCCACAAAAATCACCAGCATAGTAAATAGAAGTGAGAGGAATTTCTTTAGCATAGAAGTATATTATTTAATTGCAAAATAATAAATTTCTCTTTAGCCACTTTCCAGAAAGGATTTAACCTCCCTCAACCTACTCATACAAGCCCCGAACCTAACATTACCATTACGCCGTTTGGCCTGCGCTAAATCTACATCAATACAACGCCTTAAATCGTGTATAGTTGTATAAGGATTAAGCTTAACAGTGCCGGTTGGTAATTCAACACTATTAAAAAAGGTTTCCAGTTCTTCTATTTCTGCGATCCAGTTGTTGGGTTTTGTATTTGTCGCAACATCGCAAATCGCAACATCGTAAACAAGTGCTTTATTCTCTAAAACAAACTCACGGTAATCACAATTTACCAGGTAATCGGCAAGGTCGTAACCGTGCTGGCGGTGGTGAGTGGGGGCTTTGGTTTCTAAAAGAGTTGATACATTAAAGCGAGTTATGTGTTTTAGTTCATTGGCTTTGGTTTGCCAGTGGTTAAAGGCGTTCAGGTCGGGGAAAAGGTGTACGGTGCGGTTTTTCAGGGCCTTGCATTTTTCGGCGGTAAGGTTGCCCAGGCTGCCTGCTGCAAGCCATATAAACTGTGGCAGGTAAACACTGGCTATAATGGCTGTCTTTTCGCTTTCAACTACCGCAACGTGTTTGGTTTTATCTTTCGATAAGTGTTCGCCAAACAGGCATTGTTTTAAATGGAATACGGGCTTGTTTAGCAGCGTATGCGCCCATGTAACATGATTGAATGGCTGCTTAACCCGGCGGCCCGTATCGGGCTTATAAAGCATTATTTTACCCGTTCTGATGTTACCGGTGTTGTCTATCTGCCAAAATACTGTTGCCCCCGGCCAGTGCTTGCTGCTGCCAATAAAATACTGTGCTATTAACCGGTTGGTTATATCAGTGCCAAACAGTTGTAACAGGTATTGTACAAAGTGGTTTTCGGTATGGGTTTTAAGGCTGGCTTTAAATATATCTACCGGTATGTATTCTGTTGTTTCAATCTGAACTGGTTTTTGTTTGGTGTTGAAGGTGCTTTGGGGCAATATCATTTTATGCTCTTTAAAATACTGCGCCGGGGGATAATGATAAGCACAGTTTATTGCCCGGTTACAGCGCCCAACCGTGGGGTGTATGTGCTGGTTGGTTTGTGTATCGAGGTATAGGGTAAAGGTTTTGTTTTTGTTGCAGCTTGGGCAACGGTGGCGTGTGCACATGCCTTTATAAGGCTCTAAAATGTAGCGGTGCGTTTTCATGTTTTAATAAGGGGTTTGGGGAAAGGAGGCTAACAGATGCTTAACAAGCTTAACAGCATTAACATCATAAACGGATTAACACCGTGTACGGGTTAACAGGTACTATTAATAAAGAGAGTAGTATATGTTATCTCAAAAAAGATATTGTTCTGATATTTTAAACTCAATAAGTACATTAGTTTCTTTTTTGGTAAGTGGTTAAGAGCGTTAAGTGCAGTCATACTGTTAATGCTGTTAAGCCTGTTAAGTGTTACTGTAGTTTTTTAAGCAGATTACCTACTGCCACGTGCGATAAGCCTACTTCGGCTGCAATCTGGCGCAATGTTTTGCCCTCTTTGCTCAGGTGCAGTACCTTGGCAGCCCGGTCTTCTTCTTCCTGATTATCGAATTGTTTCAGGTGGGCACTTTCTTTATTAAAACCAAGCAATTCAAACTTCAGAAAATTATGGGGTTTATCTATCTGGCAGGTGCAAACGTTATCTGCGCCATATAAGCACCGGGTGTTGCGTTGCTTAACCTGTTTAATGTAGCGCAGGTTAATATCAGTAAAACTTTCACCAATCGAAAATGAGCTGTCGCAAAAGTTCATCAGCATTTTACTGCCCTGCAGGTCGTTGCGGGTTATGGGATT
>CAISWS010000259.1 GCA_903889265.1 uncultured Bacteroidota bacterium | reverse complement strand
CGGCTTCAACTACCTTACCTGTTTTGCAATCTTCTCCGCCATCTTCTTGTATTGGCAACGATGGACAGGCGATGGTAAATTTTGTGAACAATGTTAATACAGTTACCTATACCCCAAGTGGTGCTGTAATAGGCTATGTGCAGCCTTACAGTATTATTATTGATAATAACTTTCCGGCAGTAACCTACCAATGGGGCGATGCTGAAGCCACACAGAGCGTTAATGACTTGCCCTTAGGCCCTTATTCGGTTACGGTAACAGATAACAACTGCCAGACCGTTCTTTTGGGTACATTGACATTGCCGTCACCTCAAATAAATCCTATAATTGACTCAGCCTACGCTTGTGGAGGTGGCATTATTGACATGCGAAACACAACAAGTGGAAACGGCGGCCCTTTTAATTACAGCTGGTCAACCGGTGCCATAAGCGAGGCCATAGGCTATGTACCTTCAGGTTTTTATACGGTTACCGTTACGGACCGGGCTCAGTGTGCCGATACGGCTACGCTTTTTGTACCGCAGGGCACACCGCTTGGAATCAATATTGTTACTACTTCCCCTTTATGCTATGGCGGAAACGGCACCGTAACCGTATATGGCAGCGCTGGCCAGCCATCATATACCGGCACAGGCACCTTTACTGAACCCGCCGGTACTTACAACTTTACCGTAACCGACAACCTGGGCTGCACTGCAACGGTCAGCGCCACTATTACCCAGCCCACAGCCATAGTTGTTACCGCCGATTTAATTTCGCCTGCAATTTGCCATGGCAGCAGGGCTACTTATTCAATTACGGCTACCGGTGGCACCCCACCCTATAGGGGCACCGGTACGCTACTTGAACCCATTGGCACCGACCAGATAACGGTTACAGATGCCAATGGCTGCACGGGTAATACCACCGTGGTAGTACACCCATCGGGCAACGCCATTATACCCCACAATTCCTACACCCCCATACTATGCTACGGCGATAGCTCAACCCTTACCATAACCGCCACCGGTGGCAATGGCCCAATAACCGGCACCGGGGTATTTACCAAAAAGGCTGGCACATATTATTTTACTATCAGCGATTCCGCGGGTTGTAGTGTGGTAGATACGGTGGTGGTTACGCAACCAGCGCAGTTATCGGTAAGCTTAAACTCTGCGGGTATTACTTGCGCGCCGGGGTCTGTTACGGCAAGTGTATCGGGTGGCACTCCTAATTATCAGTTTGAGTGGTCTACTTCGCCGGGGTTTGGGGATAGTGCGGCTATTATTGTTGGGCAAACCGGGGATTGTTTCGTGACAGTTGAGGACGGGAATATCTGTAGCTCAACAGCTTCCTTATATGTTAATTATGATAACTCACACAATGCACGGTATCAATTAACCTGTGAATACTACCCAAATTGCGATGCCGCCAATGGGGTTATCTCAATTAATGATCCTAATCCATCTGATATAACCTGGGCCTATGCTGATACTGGGGATTTCAGATATACTAAAGGCGATACACTAAGAGGCTTTGCAGATGGTGTATTAAGTTTTTTTGCAATTGACTCCGCAAACTGTAATAATGGTCAACCAACAGAATACCAGGTCTGGCCTGCTTACGGTCCCGGCGAATACGTATATATGACTCCACCAACCGGTTGTAATACCAACGATGGAACACTTCAAATATCAACGAGTACGTATCCTTCTTACGAGGCAGCATACGGACTTCCTTTTGGTACTAATAATCCGTACTTACCTATTCCAATTTTAAATTCTGCACCATTAGTTTACAAGTGGGCCAATGGAAATAATGTTAATACTATTACCCTGCCCAGAGATACAGTAGTTACCATTAACTTAAACTCGCCCGGAGTATATTCAGTAACCTGGACAAATACCCATTCATGTCAACTCGACTCAGTGATTGACACTTTAACTCCAACTAATCCCCCACTCGTAGCAAATTATTCCGTTACTAACCCTACCTGCACCGGAGATAATAATGGCAAGATTAAGTTGACAGGATTAAACGATAATGTACCTGATATTAATGGCGATACCACCAACACTTACATCTGGTCCAATGGCGCAACTACCGCATCCATCAACAATTTAGCACCCGGCACCTATTCAGTCAGCATTACCGGCCCCAACGCCTGCCCTGTATTAGATACATTTACCCTAACCGCACCGCAGGTTATAGCAGTAAGCGATTCCATAACCCCATCCTTCTGCTACAACGGCAATGCTGCACTAACAGTATCAGCCACCGGTGGCACCTTGCCATACACCGGCGCCGGCAATTTAATTGAATCCCCCGGTATGCATATACTTATTGTTACTGACGCCAACGGCTGCACAGCCAAAGATACCGTCTTAGTGCCCCACGGTAGTGGCAGGCAAATTATAGCAACCAACTCCTACACCCCCATTTTGTGCTACGGCGATAGCACCGCCCTTGCCATAACAGCCACCGGTGGCAACGGCCCAATAACCGGCACCGGTGTATTTACCAAAGCCGCCGGCACTTATTATTTTACTTTAAGCGATACTGCAAGTTGCAGTGTTATTGATACGTTGGTGGTTACGCAGCCGGCTCAACTTACGGTTAGTCTTAACACAGTAGGTATCACCTGTTCACCGGGTTCTGTTAGTGCAAGTGTATCTGGCGGTACGGGAGTTGATCAATTTGAGTGGTCAACTTCGCCTGGGTTTGGGGATAGTGCAAGTATTATTGTTGGGCAGGCTGGGAATTATTCGGTTACTGTGGAGGATGGAAACTTATGTTCGGCGATTAATACAATTGACGTGCATTACAATAATGTATCAGCATCCGGCATACCTGAAGTAATTTCCTATCCGGCATGTAACGCTGACTGGGGAATAATTACCTTATACCATCAGAATTATAATTCAATATTCCCTAACGGAAATGTTGTATGGACAGACCAAAACTATAACATACTAGCCGCTGGAGATACATTTTACAGTGCAAAAAATTCGACCAATTACTATGCCATTGATTCAGCTTTTTGTTTTAATGGGGCAACCAGCCCTGTTTATTATTATTTTAACCTTGAAAGCATTGGCGATCTTGCCTGGCTTACGTCTTCACCTCCAACATCTTGCACAATAAATAACGGATCTGCGAGTGTAATCTTAAATACACCGCCTTTTTCCGTTTCCGGCAATAATCCTTACTCCCCGGGTTTGCAAAATATTATAGTGGATAACAACTATCCCCAGATAGCATACTATTGGTCTGATGGTGAACTTGACAATCCGGCAAATAGCCTCAGTTCTGGCGTTTATAGCGTATCGGTTTATGAGGTAAATACTACATGCGGAACAATACTGACAGATTCATTTTCAATACCTCAAGGACCACAGGTAATAGCTACTGTAGATACGAGTATATGCCATACTGTGACTATTAACCTTATTAATATTTCAAATGGTGGTGGATATCCGTATGTTTTTAATTGGTCGAATGGCGCTACAACCGCAACGATATCAGGCCTTAGTACTGGAAACTATGTGGTTACAATCACTGGCGCTAATAGCTGTCCGTCAAAAGATACTTTCGCCGTCGCATCATTATCTCAAACGGTAATAGAGCATGACTCTGTTATTCAACCACCGTGCAGCGGAGGCAATGCTACTATTATAATTACAGCCAGCGGTGGCACCTCGCCATATACCGGCACCGGCACCCAGTTTAAACCGGCAGGCACTTATGTATTAACGGTATCTGATTCAAACGGTTGCACCGCCTCAGATAGTGTTACGGTTCATCCAACATCAGGCAGCGATTCTTTAACCATTGATGCCCAGGCTACTCTAATCCCCTGTTACGGACAGCATTCTACGCTTATTGTAAGTGCTACGGGTGGCTCAGCGCCTTACACCGGCACCGGTACCTTTAGCAAAGCCGCAGGTAGTTATGTTATTACCGTTAGCGATAACGCCGGTTGCAGTGTAACTGATAATGTTAATATCATTCAACCACCGGCGCTTATTTCAGAGTTTTCGGTTATCCCTGTACCTTGCTATGGAGGCAACGCTACCATTACTGTTTACGCCAGTGGCGGCACGCCCATATATACAGGCACCGGCACCTTTGTAAAACCCGCAGGCAACTATGTTTTTGTAGTAACCGATACCCATGGCTGCAGCGTTACAGATAGTGTGGATATAACCCAGCCGCCCCATTTGGCCATAGCCGATACGGTATCTCAGATTAGCTGCTATGGGGGCCATGCCGAGGTTGCACTTGGCGCCCACGGTGGTACCCCGCCTTACATTGGTACCGGCACTCTGTTTGAGCCGGCCGGAAGCAATTTGCTGATAATAAGCGACGATAACGGATGCACCGATTCGGTAAACTTAAACATAACCCAACCCAGCCACGTTACCATTGCCGTTCGGTTAGATAGCAACGTGCATTGTTCCGATACCCTTAAAGCCATTATAACCGCCACCGGCGGTACCGGTAATTACACCGGCACCGGCAGCATTACCTACACCCACAGCGGCACCTACACCATTAACGTAACCGACGGCAGCGGTTGTAATGTTGATACCACCCTGCACATCCGTATAGATACCTGTACCGGTGTTGAAACCGTAACAGACAACGGCGGCATTATGGTTTACCCCAACCCGGCTTCTGATAAATTCTACATTAAATTTCTTACCGCTTTAAATGAGTCTACATTTGTGCGCCTGTACGCCGTTGATGGAAAACTGGTAAAGCTCAATATCCTATATCCCGGTACAGACCATACCGAGATAGATTGCAACCAGCTTGCCAGTGGCGTTTATATTTTGCGCACGGTGGTTATGGGTAGGGAGTATAATTTTAAGGTGGTGGTTACGAGGTAGCCTCACCCCATTGTTCCCGCACAAGGTGCGGGATGAAACACTTTCGGCATTTCCCCTCTCCTTTTTCCAGAGCGAAAAAGGAGAGGGGAAAACCACTTAGGCTAATTTTTGGTGCTATTTTTATTTACACAAATACAACATAAGCCCAACCCTTTAAAAGGTTCGCTCTCCTTCTCCTTTTTCGCTCTGGAAAAAGGAGAAGGAGATGTCCGCCGCGGCGGACAGAGGATGAGGCAAAAAGGCAACATCGCAAAACGACTTCTGTAAAAAATTAAAAAGTCATTATTTTGCTATAATGTTTACCCACAACATAACAGAGCTTTGCCGTCTTTTGCGCAGAAATGAAACCACATCAGAAAAGGTTTTCTGGGCTGCGTTAAGAGGAAGAAAATTCGCAAATTTTAAATTCCGAAGACAACATCCTTTTGTTTATCAGAATATTCAGGGGACTAAATCGTTTTTCATTGCAGATTTTTACTGTATTAACGCGCGCCTTATTATTGAATTGGATGGTAAAATTCACGAATTTCAGAAGGAGTATGACAAAAACCGGGATATGATCCTTGCACAATTGGGCTTAACCACCATTCGGATTAAAAACGAAGAACTTGCCAATAATCAACAGGCCGTGCTAGACCATATTTTTATTTTTTTGACAAGGGAATAATAACAGCCTTTTGCCTCACCCCTTTGCCTGGCGGCATTTCCCCTCTCCTTTTTCCAGAGCGAAAAAGGAGAGGGGAAAACCACATTACTTACTTTGGACTGGGTTGTTGGTTGTCAAAATGCAAGACTAGCCCGCCCTTTAAAAGGTTCGCCCTCCTTCTCCTTTTTCGCTCTGGAAAAAGGAGAAGGAGATGTCCGCCGCGGCGGATGAGGATGAGGCGAAAATTTTAAGGTCGCTGTAACCCGGTAAAAATAGTATTAGTTTTATCCTGTCATTTCAGCGGCAAAACCTTCCAATGCAAATTCATTCAACCAAAGTTCGTTGCTTCCTCATACATCTGCTTTGCGTTATACTTTTCTTCTTTACCTCAACAGTCCAAATCCACGCACAGGGCACCTGGGCCGCCCTCCGCGATACCGCGCCGGCGCTTAATAACGGCGTTATGCTGTTACTAACCGATGGCACCATCATTACAACTGTTACCACCGACCCCAACGCTTTTTGGGACGACAGCTGTGGCCCCGCCTGGAATAAGCTAACCCCTGATAGTACCGGTAGCTATTTAAACGGTACATGGTCGGTTATTGCGCCTATGATAAATTCGCGCATTTACTTTTCATCGCAGGTTTTGCAAAACGGAAATGTGTATGTAGCCGGTGGCGAATTTGGCACCGGTGGAGGTAAGGCCGAATTATATGACCCGCTGGCAAATACCTGGAGCAGCATACCGGGCATTCCTGCGGCAAATAACCTGTTAGACCCCAACTCACAAATGCTGCCCGACGGAAGAATTCTGCAAAACAGCGTATTCCCTTCAACCCCTTTTTTGGGCGCTCAAAATTTTATCTATAATCCGGATAGCAATACAATTTCGGCTGGCCCTCTTTGCCTCGCCAATGACGATGAAGCATGTTGGACCAAACTGCCCGACAACAGTATTTTATTCGAAAATGCCGGTAGCTCCACCGCCGAAAGGTATATCCCAGCGCTCAACACCTGGATACCGGATGCAAGCCTGCCTGTTTCATTGTACGACATTTACGGCTCGGAAACCGGGCCCGGTTTGATATTGCCTGATGGCAGGGCCTTCTTTTTAGGCTCAAACGGCTATACTGCTTATTACACGCCAAGTGGCGACACTACTAACGGACAATGGGCCCCGGGGCCCACTATACCCAATCACTGCGGCACCCCCGATGCACCTGCGGCAATGATGCGCGATGGCCATATTTTGTGTGCGTTTTCACCGGTGCCTGATGGCTCTTCAATAGATAGTATTTTTCATACCACTACTTATTTTTACGATTTTAACTATACCACCGATTCCTTTACTAATGTAGGCGCACCAAACGGGCAACCGGCTTATAATCAACCCTCCGGTGCCATGATAATGCTCAACCTGCCAGATGGCAATGTATTATTAGGTATTGAAGGCAGTAACCAATATTATATATATACCCCCGGCAATCTGCCCCTGGCCGCGGGCAAACCAACCATTGATACTATAACCCAGGCCGCTTGCAATTTTATGATAACCGGTACTCTCTTTAACGGCATTTCGCAAGGCGCTGCATTTGGCGATGACTGGCAGATGGCCACCAACTACCCCGTGGTAAGCTTAATTGCTAACGGCCACACCTGGTACGCCCGCACCACCCGCTGGAACCGCACCGGTATACAAACCGGCACTTTACCCGATACCGCTTACTTTACAGTGCCATCGACCATTGCCCCGGGTAATTATGCTCTGCTTTTAAGTGCTAACGGTATAAGCTCTGATACTTTTAATTTTGCTTACAGTCCATGTACCATCGCTGTTACAGAGATTGAGGCCCCCGCTAATTCTATAAGTGTGGTACCCAATCCTGCGCACTACAAAACGGAGTTGTGGTTCACTGCCGAAATTGCAGGCCCTTACACCTTGCGTGTTACCGACATTTTGGGTAGAGTATTGTTATCTGAGCAAGGAAGTGCTCAGTCAGGAAAAAATGTACATAGCCTTCAGCTTTCGGGGCTGTCAAGTGGTATTTATCTTGCTAACATTATAAAGGGGGCTGAAAGTTTTGTGGCCAGACTAGTGGTGCAATAATTAACCGCCGGATTAACCCATTCAAATTAAATACTGGTTAAGGTAATGCAGTGCGGGCTCAAAACCCATTGCCCTCCAAAACTTATTGGCCTCTTCGTTTTTTACGGCCACCAGCAAATCCATTTTTTCAATTTGCTGCGCCTTAGCTAAAGCCATTATTTCCTTTACAAGCCTGCTGGCTACTCCCTGCCTTCTGTAATCAGGGCTTACCATCATGTCTTGTATGTATAACCTGCGCCTTATAACGTACACCTCCGGGGCGGTACTTACATGAGCTATTATATACCCGATTATTTTTGAATCTGATTCGGCAACAAAAATTGCGAAATTCTTATTTGTAAAGATTAAGCTGAGATAGCCCGCAAATTTTTCTTCAGCATTTTCAGCCAATCTGAACATTGGCTCCATATCGCCATGTGTATCTGACAATTCACGCCACAACGGTAAGATTTGAGGTATGTCCTCTATGGTAGCGCGCCTTACTTTCATTAATCAGTCTGGTTTAATGGCTATCAATCCATAGTAAAGAGTAGTTAAAGTCTAATTAATACTAACTACTCAATACTAGTCCTAATTCGCCAGCTCACTCATAAACTTAATGCGCACCAGATGTATATTCTCCGGTTCCACATCGTCGCCTTTAAATTCCTCAAAAGCATCGTCTAAAGAGTCTGTTTCTGCGGTGCGGAAGTATTCATAGATATCCGCAATCAAATCCTCGTCCAGTATATCCTGCAGGTAGTAGTCAATATTTACTTTGGTGCCCGAGTTAACGATGGTTTCAATTTCATTAATCAATACACCACGTTTCATATTCAGCATTTTGGCTATTTCATCAATCGAAATCCGCTTGTCAATAGCCTGTATAATGCGCACTTTATCGCCGCTCTTGTTCACTACGCTTTTAACTACAAAGTCAGTTGGGCGCTCAATGTCGTTTTCCTCAACATACTTCTTTATAACATCGGTAAATTTTTTGCCATACCGGTCAGCCTTGCCTTTGCTTACGCCTTGTATGTTTATCAGTTCATCGCTGTTAATCGGGTACTTAGTCGCCATTTCCTCCAGCGAAAAATCCTGGAAAATTACATATGGCGGCAGGTTACTCTGTTTGCCCACCTGCCTGCGCAGGTCTTTCAGTATCTCCAGCATTTCAGGGTCCAGCGCTCCACGGCTTCCTGCCCCGTCATCAACTACCACGTCAGTTCCGTCATCATCGTAGTTATGGTTAATAGATACCTTCATTGCAAAAGGTTTCTTTAAAAATTCATGCCCGGCCTTGGTTATTTTAAGGGTTCCGTATTGCTCAATGTCCTTATCAAGTAAGCCCATTAACATAGCATGGCGTATTACTGAGTTCCAGTAATGCTCATCCTGTTCCGCGCCTTTGCCAAAAAATTCAAGTTTGTCGTATTTAAAGTCTGTTATCTCCTTTCCCTTTTTGCCCAACAGTACCTTTACCACATAAGGTAAATCGTGGTTTTCCTTCATGGCCTGTATCAGCTTTATGGCTAGTTTAGCGCTGTCCGTAACATCCAGTTTCTCTTTAGGGTGGCGGCAGTTATCGCACATCTTGCCACAGTTATCGGCATCAAATCCTTCGCCGAAATAATGTAGCAAAAATTTCCTTCTGCACTCCGCCGATTCTATATAAGCTACCGTTTCATTTATCAATTGTATGTTACGCTCCCGCTCGGCTACCGTTTTATCCCGCAATAGTTTTTCCAGTTTCGATATATCCTTGTAGCTGAAATAAACCACGCATTCACCATCCATTCCATCCCGTCCGCCACGGCCGGTCTCCTGGTAATAATTCTCCAGCGATTTAGGAATGTCATAGTGTATTACAAACCTGATATCCGGCTTATCAATACCCATTCCAAAGGCAATGGTAGCAACTATTACATCCAGTTCTTCCATCAAAAACGCGTCCTGGGTTTGGGTGCGCACTTTACCATCAAGCCCTGCGTGATAAGCACCTGCCTTAATACCATTGGCCCGCAATATCTGCGATACATCATCAGCCGTTTTGCGGTTTATTACATAAACAATGCCCGATTTGCCCGGCCGCTGCTTAATAAACTGCACCATGTTTTTAATGGCCAGCTGAGGGCTCTTCTTGGGCCGTATCTCATAATACAGGTTAGGCCGGTTAAACGACGAAATAAAAATGTTGGGCTTTACCAGCTCCAGCGTTTTAACAATATCGCTTTGCACCTTTGGCGTTGCAGTTGCAGTAAGCGCTATCAGCGGAAACTTCTGGTCAAGCGCCTTAATAATTTCGTGTATGCGCCGGTACTCGGGCCTGAAGTCGTGCCCCCATTCCGAAATACAGTGGGCTTCATCAATAGCTATAAAGCTCACCTTTATCTCTTTAAACAGGTCAACAGTTTCCTGCTTGGTCAGCGTTTCAGGGGCCACGTATAGCATTTTGGTTTGGCCGCCCTTAATGTCTTTAATAACCACATTCCTTTCGGTGCGGCTTAAAGACGAGTTTAAAAAGTGGGCAATGTTATCCTGCGATGAATAGTTCCTTACCAGGTCTACCTGGTTCTTCATCAGGGCAATAAGCGGCGATATAATAATAGCCACGCCTTCGCTCATAATAGCCGGTAACTGGTAACAAAGCGACTTCCCCCCCCGGTTGGCATAATAACAAACGTATCCTTGCCACTCATCAGTGATTTGATGATTTTTTCCTGATTGCCTTTGAATTTGTTAAAGCCAAAGTATTCCTGAAGCCCCTCTTCAAGGCTCATTTGAGCTACTGCCATGAGTTACCATTTTAATGAACAAAAGAATAAACGTAAACCTCTAACTCAATACGCGTTTGTTTCTTTTTTAAATAAATACACAATTGCCGGACATCAAAGGTCAACCACTTTAGGGGCGAATAAGGGAAGACGCTTTTTGCAAAAACACCGTTTTCGCTGCCAGACGGTAATTTTGTAACAATCCTTTCTTTTAACTCACGTAATATAATAAACATTTTTGACGAAAGGGAGGCGAATTTACAAACAAGTTTTTTTGCCAGAGAGTTTATGTATTTTTGCACGCTTTCGATTAACAAAATTTTTATTTAATGAGTAACGTTTATGTTGTTATAATGGCCGGAGGGATTGGCAGCCGGTTTTGGCCCATGAGCCGCACTGGCAATCCAAAACAGTTTCTCGATATCCTTAATACGGGGAAAACGCTTATTCAGCTTACATACGATAGATTCAGGCCAATTGTTCCGGAGGAGAATTTTTATGTGGTAACGGCAGATGACTATGAAGACCTGGTTAAAGACCAGCTAACAGACTTGATGGACTATCAGATTCTGAAAGAACCGGTAAGAAGAAACACTGCACCTTGTATTGCCTACGCCTGCGATAAAATTTATCAGCGCGACCCGAAAGCTACCGTTATTATAACCCCCGCCGACCACCTCATTTTACAGGAAGACCGCTTTTTAACCGTTATTGCCAAATGTATTGATTTTGTAGAGCACAACGAAAAGCTGGTTACCATCGGCCTGAAACCCACCAAGCCATCAACCGGATACGGCTACATACAATATCATGAGGATAACAGTGGCAGCGAGTTTTTTAAGGTGAAGACTTTTACCGAAAAGCCATCGCTGGAAATTGCCCAAACGTTTCTTAAAAGCGGTGATTTTTTATGGAACTCGGGCATGTTTGTATGGAAGGCAAAAACTATTCTTGATGCGATTGGCAAGTACCTGCCTGAGGTAGGCGATGCATTTAAAAACGGCGCCACTTATTATAACACCGCAGGGGAAGAAGCCTACATCCGCGATGCTTATTCGCAATGCACCAATATATCTATCGATTATGGCGTTATGGAAAAAGCCGATAACGTTTATACCATACCCGCCCAGTTTGGATGGAGCGATGTAGGCTCGTGGGGTTCTTTATACGAGGCATATGCGCATGATTATTTAGGCAATGCGGTGGCAGGTAAAAACGTAAAAATTTACGATTCGGCCAACAATATGATTATGGTGCCCGAAAACAAACTGGTGGTATTACAAGGCCTCCGCGATTACTGTGTAATTGATACCGGTGATGTTTTATTAATTTGCGAAAAAGCCCAGGAACAGGAAATAAAACAAATAACCGTCGACCTGAAAGTGGCAGATTTAGATCAGTATTTGTAATACCGGAATAATTGAGCCAATAAGCCGCAGGTTCTAAAAGCATTTCTCTTGTATTCTTCTTTGCGAACTTTGCGCCTTTGCGGTAAAAATTGTATTTAATTTTCCTGCGAAACCATGAATTTTCCCTCTACTATAAATTCAAAACTGCCCACGGTAGGCACTACCATCTTCACCACCATGTCTGCACTGGCGAAGGAGCATAACGCCATTAACCTTTCACAAGGCTTTCCTGATTTTAACCCGCACCCGGTTCTGGTGGCTGAAATTGAAAAAGCCATGCGCAGTAACTTTAACCAGTATGCCCCTATGGCTGGCTATCTTCCCCTGCGCGAAAAAATTGCCGAAAAAGCTGAAAAACTATACAGCTGCCCGATTGACCCCGAAACCGAAATTACCATTACCGCAGGTGGCACCCAGGCCATATTTACCGCCATTGTTTCCGTAATCCGCGAAAATGATGAGGTAATTCTTTTTGCCCCCGCTTATGATAGTTACGCCCCCGCCATTGAACTGGCTGGTGGCAAGGCCCTCTTCTGCGACCTGGAAGCACCCGAATACAAAATAAACTGGCAGAACGTAAAGAAGCTGGTTAGCCAACGCACCAAAATGATCATCATCAACACACCGCATAACCCCACCGGCACAGTGATGAACGCTTTTGACATGGCCCAGCTGGATAAAATAACCCGTGGTACCGATATCGTTATTATCAGCGATGAAGTATACGAACACATCATTTTCGATGGCCTTGAACATCAAAGTGTATTACGTTTCCCAAAGCTGGCTGAAAGAAGTTTTGTAATTAACTCATTTGGCAAAACCTACCACACCACCGGTTGGAAGGTAGGTTACTGCATAGCCCCAAAAAATCTGACTACCGAGTTCAGAAAGGTGCATCAGTTTAATGTGTTCAGCGTAAACTCTATTGCGCAGGTAGCCTTTAACGAAATTCTTAAACATCCTGATTTATACCTCGAACTCAACGCTTTTTACCAGCAGAAGCGCGACTACTTCCAACGCGCCATTCAATCATCGCGATTTAAATTGTTTAATTGCGAGGGCACTTATTTTCAACTTGCGTCTTACCACAAAATCAGCGATGAGCGGGACCTGGAATTTGTAAAGCGCATGACCCGCGATATGGGGGTTGCCGCAATTCCCATCTCTGTTTTCTATCGCAACAATACCGATAACAGCGTTATCCGTTTCTGTTTCGCGAAAGAAGAAGAAACCTTGAAACGGGCGGCGGATTTGATTTGTAAGATTTAGGTGGGTTTGTATCGAAAACCAGAAATGATTATCTTCGATATATGGGGACACTAAAATCATCTGACAAGCAAAAGGCTGCAAGAAAGAGGCAATTGCTTCTTAAAAAAGCTGCTAAAAGAACCCCGGAAAAATTAAAAAGATTGGGTGATGTAATTGGGATGTGGGCTGATAGGATAGATATAGATCCCACCGCTTTAAGAGAGGAAGCATGGGGGAGAAAATAATTCTTTTCGATACAGATGCCTTTCTTGAAATGATGCGTGAAAATGTTGAGGTGGTTAATTTCGTAAAGGGTATAGATTTAGATTCCATTTATATCAATCCTATTCATAAAGGCAGAAATTCAATTTAAAGCGATTAACAAACGCGACTTGTCTGCTATTAATTCGAAAATTGAAGGATACCCCATTATTCCACTAGATGATGATATTTCTGAAAAAATTTCTGAATTGTACGAGAAATATTTATTGTCGCATCGACCTTGGATAGCTGATATGCTGATTGCAGCAACAGCCGTTTCGTATGATATTCCCCTATTTACTTTAAATACTGCCCACTTTAATTTTATCCATGAATTGAAGCTGCTTAAACACTCTATTAAGCCCCTTCCACAAACCAAGGGAAGCTGGTTTCAGTAATTTCAAAACATGCAGGCCAATCCAAATCCTTCGGTACTTGGCGCTATATAAATGGCTTGCGCCTTACCACAGTATTTTCTGAACCTCACCGCACCACCAACACCCATAACTAAACCGGTAGGCGCCAGCACCAATCCAATAATGCCAACCGCAGCGCCGGCTCCAATCAAAACAATATCATGCTTAGGTACATTGGGTGTTTGTGGATTATTACCATCAATGGTTCCGTTTGCATTATGGATACCGTTTACGCCTTTATAAACCATAAACGAACCACCTATTATGGCACCTACACCCACAGGCAAAAGCACAAAGCCTGCAATTTCCCGGCGTTTGTATTCGCGGCACCGGTCATCGCTCTGGTTGTGGAATGCATAACTGCTCTGTTTAAATGAAGAGGCTTCCTCCGTTTTTAAATGCACCTCCGCCTTTGGGGCAATTAATTCCCAATTAGGGCTACCTGCCATTAAGTTTGCACAAAAAATTGGTGTCACTACTGTAGCGAATATCCATTTAAGCGTTTTCATAATATCTGATTTAATGTTTTTTATAAAGCAAGGCGCATACCAAAATCTAAAAGGCCCATTTTTTCATCCCTTAATTACTTGCCGCAATGGCGTTTGTGCTTGTTACCTGCACCCTTACTATCTGGCCCTTTAGGTTCACATCTTTCTTTCCATCTGCCGGAAAACCCAAACTGCGCATGGTACAATTAAACTTCAGCGAAAGCATAAAACTTTTCCTGTCCATACTCCATATAAAGTCTGTAACCTCAACATTGCTGGCATCTCCCTTTACCATGGCATACGCCACCGATTGGTGATTCATGGTAACCTTGCAAATTGCATCACCCGGCGATATGGGCTCATTAAGCACCAGCTGCATCTGTATCGTTTCGTTTAACATGCTGTCACTTGCTGCACCGCTGTTTCCACCAATAGCTATACTCACTATTGTTCTTGCGCCCATGTCCTGCGCCGGTGATTCAACAAGCGTAGCAGTTATGGGCCTGAAACCCTTTAGTTGAAGTTTTGTATTGTCAATCAAAGCCGAAAAACATTCGCCATTGGCAAAGCAATGGTCTGTCTCTAATACCGTTGTAATGGCAACTTTGTTTTGCGGGTTAACCGGTGCCTCGTTCGTCTGGCAAAAACTGTTATATGGAAAAGCGAAGAGTGCTATTGCAGTAATTTGTAAAAATTTATTTTTCATGTCCGCCGTTTTGCAAGGAATAACTTTCCCGATACAAAGGTCGCCGACTTTCAACCGGAAGCGTTACATAACTTTATAAAGAAGTTGTATTATTCACGTATTGGTGTTTTGAGGCTTCAGGCAGATAGAAAATAGACCGAAGGAAAGGGGGGGGTATTACCACTTTTCGTAAAACATCATTGATTACCAATACCAAAACCTCTCAAGACCCCTTTCCTTGGAAACCACCCCCGATACAAAAACCTTTCATCAACTAACGCCTTACAGCTAAAGAGGTAGGTTTCACTTCCTGGTAGAATTGGGGTAGTTGGCGGAACTGTAATTGATGTTACTGCTTAAACCTTGCTCACAGCCCTTTCGCGCCTGTTGTCTTGGGTAACAATTTTCTCGCGGCCACGTTTAAATAACCAGAGGGGATATTTTATGTGTTTTACAAATTTATGCTGACATGAGTACTAAAATTCAATTTGCGTCGAAACCAGAGAATATAGTTATAGCCGAGAAGTTTGTTGAGGGACTTCGTTGTGAGGTAAACATGAGTAACACCGTGTATGAAGATATCATGGTGGCTATTACTGAGGCAGCGAATAACGCTATGAGCCATGGCAACAAAGATAACGCCGATAAAAGCGTGGAAATATCCTGCAAACTGGATGAAAGCCACGAACTGATTTCGCTGATAGTAAAAGATGAAGGCCCCGGCTTTGATTATGATAACATACCCGACCCAACAACAGAAGAAAATCTTTTGCGCTCTAATGGCCGTGGTGTTTTTTTAATGAGAGAACTTGCCCAGGCCATATTTTACTCCAACAAAGGCGCCAGGGTGGATATGCTGTTTAGTATATAAAGGGGTTGGCATTCAATCCAAATTACACTCTACCTATACCCAGCCGCCTGCAACTGAAACAACTCCGCATACCGTCCGCCTTTTTCCAGCAACTCTTCGTGGCTGCCAATTTCCATCAGTTCGCCTTTTTCAAGTACCAGTATTCTATCGGCCATACGCACGGTACTGAACCGGTGCGAAATCAGCACTGCTGTTTTGCCTTTGGTAAGGTCGGCAAAGCGTAAAAACACTTCGTATTCGGCGCGGGCATCTAAAGCTGCGGTAGGTTCATCCAGTATTAGAAACTGTGCTTCGCGCATATAGGCACGGGCAAGCGCCACCTTCTGCCATTCGCCACCGCTTAGTTCAATGCCCTGGTTAAAACGCCGGCCCAGCATCTGGTCATATTTGCCGGGCAATCCTTCGGCCAATACATCCGCCAGGCTTTGGTGGGCCGAGTCAATAATCAGTGGCCGGTTCTCCAACTGGTTTATATTACCGGTGGCAATATTCTGTGCAAACGACATCTGGTACTTCAAAAAATCCTGAAAAATAATACCGGTATTAAACCGCAGTTCCTCCAAATTATATTCCTTCAAATCGTGGCCATCCAGTAATATCCGGCCTTCGGTAGGGTCGTACAAGCGGGCCAGTAATTTTACCAGCGTGGTTTTGCCTGCGCCATTCTCTCCTACCAGCGCCAGTTTTTCGCCTGCGTGCAGTGTAAAACTCAAATGCCTGTTAGCCCACTTATCCGAGTTAATGTATTTAAAACCCACATCCTCAAAAACAAAACCTTCACGCATCGGCTTCGGAAATGGCCGGGCCTTAACCGGTGGCAAAATGCGCGGTTGTATTTCAAAAAACTCAAAAAAATCACGCAGGTAAACTGCCCCCTGCGATACACTGGTAAACCGCGATAAAATTCCTTCAAGCAAGGCCCGCAGTTGCTTAAAAGAGCCAGCCAGAAAAGTTAGCTCTCCAATAGTTATTTTACCGGTGATAGTTTCTAAAATAATTACCACATACGCCCCATAATAACCGGCACTGCCCAGCAAAGCAAAAAAAGTACCCCATACCGAGCGGCTGATATTAAGCCGCCGGTTATCCGCATAAAACCGGTTGCTGAGTTGCTTAAACCGGTCAATCACAAAATCCGACAATCCGAATATTTTAACCTCTTTGGCCGTTTCATCGCTGGCGCCCAGGTAACGCAGGTAATCCAACTCCCGGCGCTCCGGTGTTTGGCCGCGGGTTAATGCATAGCTTTTATCGTTAAAGTAACTTTCTCCAAAAAAGGCAGGCACCACTGCCACTATCAGTAACAAAATAAGCCAGGGGTTAAATGCCATTAAGCCTGCCGCCAAAAAGCCCATGGTAATAAGGTCCTGCAACTGCGATAGCACCTGCGATAGCAGCATGGTGCGCCCAACGGTTTGCTGCCTGGCCCGTTCCAGCTTATCGTAAAAAACCGAGTCTTCAAACTGGTCAAGGTCAAGCGTAGCAGCGTGCCGCATAATTTTAACCGAGGTATGGTTGGCAAACAAATCACCCAGCAAACCATCCAGCAAACTAACAACCCTGCTTAAAATATCCGAAAGTATAACCAGCCCAAACTCTGCCCCTACCAGGTACCACAAATGCGTATTCTCCAAAGTTCCGTGCGCCTTGGTAAGCGCAACCACCTGGTCAATAATCAACTTGCCTACATACAAAATAGCCAGCGGCAGCGCTGCCCGGCTAAACCTTAACAACAGGTTAGCCAGTGTCATCCACGGACTGGTATCCCACACCAGCTTAAAAAAAGCAGGCAGGTTACCCAAAGCAGCAAACCGCTCTTTAAAAGTTAAAGCAGGTTCCTTTTTGCCAATACCGGGTGTCCTTGCAAACCGTTCACTCATTCATAAAATTTAGTCAAGCATTAAGTGGGTTTAACAACACAGCATAGATATTGTTTAAATTTAAGGTTAAATCCTTGGCGGCTTCGTCTCTAACCGGTGCTGCATATCATCCAAAACAAGTTTCTTCCACGCCCGGCTTCCCATCTCAGCATTAAAGCTTGCCTTATAATCCGCAACATCACAAACCTCTACATCCAGCTTAACCGTTTTAAATAAATGCGGAAAGCCCTCGCCCGGTACCTGCACATGATGCAGCCCTCCGCTATAAGCAAAAAGCATTTGCCCCTTATTTATACGCGCAAGTATATCTGTTACCCCACCTTTCACTGTCATTTTGTTGCCCTCAAGGTCCAGGCCATTTTTGCGCATCATCCTGCCCTCAGGCGCTATCAGTATGATGGAGTCATCGTGCATCGACTCTAAAAACTGCTGCCAGCTATCATCCCTTTTGCGGGTAACAGGGGTCATGCCGGGGCTAAAGAGTTTAAAAAACATGCCCACTATAGGGCGGTCCAGCGTTTTAATCGCCCCCGGTGCTACCATCCTTCTCGATAACATACGCAAAAACGAAACCGGTAAAATAGCCAGGTAAAGAATTTCGAAAAGCGAGGTGTGGTTCAAAAAAACAATCAGCTTTACATTGCCCCACACTATTTTATTCTCCTCCGGCCATTTAACCTCAAACCGGTAAAAAATATTCGACAGTGCCTTAATAAAAAGCAAGGTGAAAAAACTAATCAGGCTCTTCATTTTTCAGATTCAGATGAAACTCACGTGAATCTAAAATAACTTAAAGTCCGGCTTGTTGGGCACAAAACCGAAATCGGTATTGGCTGTTCCCTTCTCTTTTTTTCAAAGAGAAGGGTGTCCGCCGCGGCGGACGGGATGAGTTGGCTGTCCAGGTATTTTCCGAAAAAATTAACTCCTCAGATTTATTACAAACACAAAAGCGGCAATCTTATTCATCGCACTGCTTCAAATAATCATCGCACCTTGCAGCACCCCAATTAGGCTTTAGTACAGATGACTTATCTTCTTTGGCAAACAGTAGTTTTGCTTTTTCGTAGTACTCTTTTGCTTTCTTTTTACCACCGCCAAATGCGGCAGGTGTGTAAAAAAGCGAGTTGGCTTTTAAATAATATATCCTCGGGTTATCAGGGTTAATGCTTTTAGCCTTTTCAAGCGCCTTGGAAAAATCACCGCCGTATTTCATACCCCGGCTGGCGCCGTCAACAGCTATTCGCGCATTTATCAGTAACGCTTCAAGCACATAGGTTTCATCCCTTTTGTCGTCAATGGCTTTTACCTTATCCAGGTATTTATTGGCCTCGTCAATCAGCAGGTCTTTGCGTTTTTTGTCGGGCTCTAAAAACGAGGTAATAGCTTTGCTGTAAGCCGCGTAATAGTTGGCCGCATACTCATTGCTCCATTTGCTGGCAGCCAGGTCAAACTGCGATGAGGCAGCCATCATTTCACCGACATTCCTTGCTGTATCAAATCGTTCAAAGGCTTTGGTAAGCGTTTGCTCTAAGGTTTGCGCCTGCCCTGCTGAAATGGCAAAAAGCATAAGGGCCGCCATCATTAACCGGATTGTACTTTTCATAATCTTGTTTTTAAGTGTTTAGTTATGATTATTGTTTTCTTGTTTTTCATTCTTTGCGCTCTTAGCGCCCGATAGCTATCGGGATTGCGGTAAAAATGTATTCCTACAATTCATCCTTTTTAAAAGCTTTCAACGAAATATTAAACCCGAAAAATACCGAAGCATACGTTGGCGGCAATATAGGGGTACTTACCAAACCGTTATCACTGTACCGGTACCCTAAAATATTGTGCCGGTTAATAATATTATCTGCGCTAACATAAAACACCATAAACACTTTTTTAATCGTTAACAGGTAACTTACAGTAGCTGCCAAATCATGGTAATCAGGTGCCTTGTTGCTCATAAAACTGGTTTCATTAGGGTCGTAATAATGCCTGCCGCTGGCGTAAAAATAACTGAGCGAAAAGTTAGTGCTTATTTTATCTACAAAGTATTTCAGTATCACATTTAAATCGTTCGGCGATATATAATCGGGGGTTACCTTAGCCAAATAGTTTTGATACAATCTTTTGGTATCTATAAAGCTGTACGATACCCAGTAGTCAAAATTCTTCACCGATTTTTTATCGCGCCAGAAAAAATCAATCCCCCGCGCATACCCGCTGCCCGAATTATCTACGTAGCCAAACTGCCACCGGTAAGGATTTGGGTCGTAAGGCAAACCCTGTTCGCGTATCAGGTCGTAATAGCTTTTGTAGTAGGCCTCTACCCGCAGGGTGCGGTCGTCTTTTACCCACTGGTAGTTCAGCATGTAATGCACCGCTAACTGAAAGTTCGGTTTGTAACCCTCCAGCAAATACTGCGTGGGTGCCTCCTGGTAAAACATACCCCCTGCCGCCGAAATCTGACCATCCTGCCCTGCTTTAAAGGCCATCGAAATTCTTGGCGCTACATCGGCTTTGTTTAATAGTGCACTATACTCGCTGCGCACGCCAATTTTAATTCCAAACCAGTAAATGGGCTTCCAGTTGGCTTCTAAATAAGCTGCGGGCATGGTTTCGTAAAACTTGCCGCTGAGCGTATCATATACTTCGCTGTAATTATACCGCTGCACTTCCACCCCTGCCATTAAATTAAACTGGTGTACTGTTGTGTAATCAATTTCGGCGCGGCCTTGCAAGCGGCTATCTTTGCGGGTTACCGCAAATGCTCCCCATTGTATATTATCTTCGTTATTGCTGTATCCAAAGTCGGTGAAAAATTTCAGCTTCTCGGTAAAGTAATATTTGTAAGAGGTGCTCACCATTACATTTTCATTCTGCAAACCAAAGTTGATGCTCTGGCTTGGGGTGTCGGGGTTAGGAATAGTAACCCCGGTTTTATAATAGTTGTATTGTATGTTCATTTTAAAAATTCCCTTATCGCCCAGTTTTGATAACCAGCGGGCGGCAAAACCACCTCCCTGTGGCGGGGCATAATAATGGTCATTCGTTCGGGCTATAGCGTAATACGGGGTAAGGTTATTATAGCTGGCATTTACCTGTATGGCGTTTTGCCCCATTAAAAGGTCGCCACCGGCATAAACGCCGGCCAAATTAGCTCCCCCGTTAAAATTACTTTGGTCTGGCAGGTCATTACTTTCAAGG
>CAISWS010000258.1 GCA_903889265.1 uncultured Bacteroidota bacterium | reverse complement strand
TCTCATCGTGGCATTAACGGACGACAAGTGCGAAATAAACTCTGCGTAATAAAAATCGCTGAGCAGGTATATGAATTTTTGTATGGTAATTAAACCCTGATGTTCCTTATTCATAGCAATAGGTCTATTCTTAAAGGCTCGTGCGTTTAGTTAACATTTAAACGGCAGGGGGATTACAAATATAATTTTACAATTGTTTAATCCAAGGTACCCGCAAAAAACCGGGTATCCTTTCTCTTTAGCGATTCGGATAAAAATCCCGCTATTAAGCTGTTAATAAAATTTTAGCCTTTAAGCTGCGCATCTCATTATTCATCCGCCCTTTCGGCGGCGGCATTGCTTGGGTTTATGAAGTTAACCGAAACCTCCATACTTCAAAAACTCAATTACTCATAACTGTTGTTATTTTTTGCAATTGTTAAGTGCTGCTTACATAAATTTGCCATGCTTTATGGCCGGCAAGCTGCTACCCGATGAAACTGATATTATAAACGAAAGCCCTGAAATAAGTGTAGGGGAGAACAGCGGCTGGGTGCAGGCCATAGGCAACTCCTTCCCGGCCTTCAAAAACCGTAACTACAAACTTTATTTTTCGGGCCAGCTTATTTCCCTTATAGGAACCTGGTTGCAGATAGTAGCACAGGGGTGGCTGGTGTTAAAGCTTACCAACTCGGCATTTCTAATTGGTCTTGTAGCGGCCCTGGGTACTCTCCCATCTTTACTGTTTACCCTTTTTGGCGGGGTAATTGTTGATTGGTTCCCCAAAAAAACGATACTACTTTTTACACAGGGCAGTGCAATGGTGCTGGCTTTTATACTGGGTGGTTTAACCGTAGCCCATGTTATTAATATCCAGGAAATTTGTGTGCTATCTTTTTTGCTTGGCACCGTAAACGCAATTGATGCCCCTGCCCGCCAGGCCTTTGTGCCCGAAATGGTGAATAAAGAGGAACTTACTTCAGCCATTGCGCTTAATTCAGGGGCGTTTAACACAGCCCGGGTTATTGGCCCCGGTGTTGCCGGCCTGTTAATAGCACTGGCAGGCACCGGAGGTGCATTTATGATTAACGGGCTAAGCTACATTGCCGTTATAATAGCACTGCTTAAAATGACCACTGAGTGGAAAGTAGCGCAGAAAAAAACCGATGCCTTCAGGGCCATACAACAGGGATTTGCTTATTCCTTTTCGCATCCGGTTATCCGTACCCTTATTGTATTTACCGCCGTGTCGTCTGTATTCGGCTGGTCATACACCACCGTTATGCCGCTTATAGCGCAAAATGAATTTCATACAGATGCTGCGGGGCTGGGCTATTTATATGCGGCAACCGGCCTGGGCGCTTTAATGGCCACTTTTTTAATAGCAGGTTTTGCAAAAAGAGTGGAGCCTGTTGTGTTTATTGCCGGCGGCAGTATGTTGTTTGCCGTAAGCCTTATCCTGTTCAGCTTTACCACCAATTTTACACTGGCCCTGATTCTGTTATTTTTTGCGGGACTGGGACTGTTATCGCAGTTTGCAATGATGAATACCCGCATACAAAGCCTGGTAAAAAGCGAATTCAGAGGAAGGGTAATGAGCATTTATGTCTTTATGTTCATTGGCCTGGCCCCGTTGGGTAACTTTGAAATAGGTTGGCTTTCAGAAAAGGCAGGAACATCATTTGCCATCAGGCTGGGTGCCATCATCGTTTTCATTTTCGCTTTTATAGTATTTCTGAGACGGAATAAAATTACCTCCGCTTTTAATAAATATCAGGCCCAGGAAGAATAATGCTCATCGAAATCAACTGTTGAACAATTTACCTTTGGGTTTATTAAGAAATTTTCACACCAGCATCCCTTAAACATTCGGCCAATCGGACTGTCTATACTCAACACCGGAATGGTTTTGGTTAACTTCACCAATAAAATATGACCGCTATGAACCGCATGAACAAAGCATTTTACATATTAGGCCTGGCAGTTTTTGCCCTGGCACTAAATGGTTGCAAAACCAACAATATGCTGCACTGCCCCGACCTGGCAAGCGCAAAAAAAACACATACTTCAATATTCGCCTTTAACCGTACTGTAAAGCATAAAGCTGATGGCGTAAAACCCGCGGCTACAACCGCCCAGGCAACTATACTCGATACCCCATTAACCCCTATGCCCAAAACAGGCATTATCGCAGCTACTGATCAGCAAATGCATTTTAAAATAAAAATGCCCGCTGCCCTCGATAAACAAATGCAGGACGACCAGGACCTGAACGATATGAACAAGTTGCTGGCCAACTACAGCAATAACAAAGTAAGCCTGCAACGCAACGATAACGGCAAACTTTACCTAAAAGCACATTCGTTAAAAGACATTTTAACCCTGGCCAAAAACACCACTCAGCCGCGTGGCTATTACGAAAGGCGTTACGGGAATGGCAGCGACCCTTCAGGTGCGGCAATTGCCTCAGGCGTGTTGGGGCCTATTGGCTTTGTTTTCGCCTTTATACCTTTTTTAAGTTTCCTGGCAATCCCCATCTCTATTGCCGCTATTATTACCGGTGCTGTTGGTTTAAGGAGCAGCAGGCACAGGCTGGCATCCATAGGTTTAACCTTTGGTATACTGGGGCTTATTTTCTCTATACTGTTTTCGTTCCTGTACCTGCATATTTTCTTCGCTTTCTGGTTATAGGCCTTTAGCCAGGTAATTTACCAAGGCTCATTATCTAAATGTTAATTCACGAAGCCCCGCTCAACGGGGCTTCGTGAATTAAAGATTTGCAATAACTTAGCTGCCACATGAAACAACTTAAAACTGCATTTGCAGCGCTGCTATTGTTGGCTGCCCCTTTACTTACAACACAAGCACAAAGCCCGGTTGGCAAAAACCTGCACCAGATAATTGGTATGTGGGGTGATAACTTTAAACGCCTTACCGATGCATCGGGCGTGCATATTTTGCAGTACAAAAGAGTAATGGCAAAAGATACCATATCAGACCTATTATATTTTGAAGGTTTTACCTGTGTAAAAGAAGAGCAGATTCGCCCCATGGCCGCAAAAAATCAATATATTGATTCGCTAAATCAGCAATACAAGGCTGTTGGTCAAAATTCGTGGTTAGGTAAGGATAGCACCTTTGTTACTATGGCCACACGAGATGGATTTTTAGATATTACATCCTTCTCAGCAGCTTATTACAGAAAGATAGCGCATTAATCAACCGCAGAGAACTTACTACACTCCTACTCAATCTGATATTTCACACTCTCAAAACTGCCATTGCTTACAACGACCGAATCGGCATTATTTACATTGTTTACAGCCTTAAACTGAAAGTTCCCCTTTAAGCTGCGCCCAACAGTATCTATTTGAACCACCTGCAGAATACCGGTAACATTGCTGTAATAAGTATGAAAGTTATTGTAAGCGAAAGAACATACGGTATTACCCGGATTGATGATGCCGGTATAATAAGTACCAGGCAAAATATAATGGTTTCCGCTAAAGCTTATCTGCACATAATTGGTGTCAGAAATATTGCCAATGTAAAAGTTGGCAACAAATTCCTGCAGCCCTGCTACGGTATCAAAATGATAAGTTGCCGAATAGTTATCACCGCGTTCGGCAACGCCGTTTAAATTAAAGGCGTAATTGTAGTTAAGGTCTTTTTTGCAACCGGCTATAAGGCAGAGGCCTAGCAGTAAGGCTAAGTATTTCTTCATCTTCAAATTTAGCTTTCATCCTTAAAAAACAGCTTGTAAAAATTCATCCGCTTGTCGTCGTCATAACCCCTTTCAATAAGTTCTTTATCACCGTGTATGTAAACATGAAAATTCTTATCCAGCTTTAACACACTTTTAAATATCCGTGATTGGCGCTTAACGGCCGAGTTGGATATGGCAAATTCATCTTCAAGGGCCAGGGGGTTTGCCTGTGCAAACTCCTCTTTATAACGGCCGAATGAGCGCATCATACCCGGTTCCTGTATCACCTCGCGCACAAAATTCTTATACTCAAATTCTTCGTTTTGCTTAAAGAAATTGACTGATTTATTCAGCAGTTCAATCTGGTCGGCTTTATTTATTTCAAACTCCTCCGGCAGCTTGTCTTTAATAAAATTCCGGGTAAGGGTCATAAACTTTTCGGTTTTGTTGTAGCTATCTGCCACCGGTTGTACATCCAAAAAAGTGTTACGCCAGAAAATAGCTTCGTCCTTACTGTTAGTGCGGTCTATAACCATTACAATAAGCCCGTTATCGGTATGTGTGTTTAGTATAATGCAGGCCTTATCAATTTTATCTTTTCGTATCCCCTCATCTACCGATATAGAAAACCCATCGCGGCTTTTAGGCGTTTTAAAAAAAGTATCTTTCGATTCTGATTTAATAAGGGCAATACCCATCAACGCCTCGTCATTATAATACAGGTTATCAAGCAGGCCAATCAGCAATTCACCTTCTTTAATACCCGGATGGGCTGAGCAGTTATACAGGTGCTTGGCAATGTTCTGGCTTTGCACATCAAAGGTGCCGGGCTCGGCAAAAATACGCGAAGCATAATTGTACATAGGGTTCAACTCCAGGTCCGAGAGGTGCGTAAACTGCTGGGCAGGCACATCCTTATAGGGTGCTACCAGGTATTCTTTCAATTCGTCCCTTAATTGGGCATCAGTTTCAATATTCTTCTCCGATAAAAAAAGCTCACCACCGGTTGAGCGGTTACCGATAAAATGAATAGCCATATTCAATAAAGCCGACTCAGTATAATCTACCATGCTGTGATTTGTATTTGTGTTAAGTGCAAGTTTTGCAAATGAACTAAAACTTTGCAATTAAATGATGGCAGGAAACAGAACGCCTCAGCGTTCTGTTTAATTTATGGACGAAATCACCTCCCGCTTACAAAGGCTTCTTCAGCCTGATATACACGGACGAACCACCATCCCGGTATTCAAACTCAAAATAATCAGCCAGGCTTTTGAACAAGGATGTAATAGCCCCAAAGCCATAAGTACGCGGGTCAAAACTGGGGTCAATCTTTCTGAGTGCAATGCCGATTTCACCCATGTAGGCAAAGCCCCGGTCATCGCTCACCATATCCACAGCAGTTTTTATCAGTTGAAGGTTTATGGGTTCGTGTGTTATGCGGCTGCGGGGCAATTCAGGTTTTTCAGCAGCTTTTGGCGTTTCAACCGGTGCTGCAACCGGTGCAACTTTCGGTGTTTCGGTTTTACTTTTAAGATTATTTTTATTGGCCTCGGGCTTATTAACCTGCCGTGGTTTTTCTTCCGGCTTTTTCTTCGGCGCTACAACAGGGTCGGCCAGGTTCTCAGTAAACACAAAAATATCGCAGGCGTTTACAAAAGCTTCGGTGGTTTTAGATGCTTCGCCAATACCCATTACAAAAATGCCGTTTTCGCGTATGCGCTGGGCCAGGCCTGTATAATCGCTGTCGCTGCTGGCAATACAAAAACCGGTAACGGTATGGCTGTAAAGAATATCCATAGCATCAATAATCATGGCCGTATCGGTAGAGTTCTTTCCCTTTGCAAAAGCAAATTTCTGCATGGGCCTTACGGCGTATTTATTAATTTTTTCTTTCCAGCTGTTTAGTTTGTTATCCGTCCAGTCGCCATAAATGCGGCGAACGGTTACTTTGCCATGCTTGCCCGCTTCCGAAAGCATAGCTTCAATAAATTTCGATTGGGCATTATCGCCATCAATCAAAAGGGCAATTTTTTTATCAGTATTCTGAATTATGTTGGGTGGAGTTGGGTTCATGATTTATTTATGTTCAGTTCAGAGATTGAAAGGTTGTAACCCCCATCTTTTAAATAATAAAGGCGAATTAAAATTAGTCTTTATTTTTTAATGGGAATTTGGAGAGAGGTGTAGATGCGAATATTTTATTAAAGTTTGAAATTGTTTCGCACGGAGGCACGGAGATAACAGCCGGGAAATGCAGAAATTAAAATAATATATGGTATTAAACCGGGCCTCCTAATAATAAGTATTGTGGGCGATTGGTTTTTAATACAGGTTCGCGCAAAGAACGCTAAGGAATACAGCGCAAAGGACCGAGAAGAATTATACAAATCTTTGTGGTTCTTTGCGTCCTTTGCATGAAAGGCTGTTGTCAACTAAAAAAACTTTCAGGGGCCGCCGGTGATGGGTTACTCCGTGTAAAACATTTTTTACCCCTGTGGCACATGCGCATCTTCCGGTTGCTGAAATTTGGGCAGGCGGCTTCTCTCTGCATCAGAGGCATCGCCGTATTTGGCGTCGTGCTCTGCGTTTTTCTGAGCGTGTTTATTGGCTTCCTGCTTTTGTTCGTTTAGGTTGCTTTCCCGGAGTTCAACTTCGGTTGGCGTAAGGCCTTTATCTGCTTCGCTTATTACTGAGGGCCTGGTATCGCGGATAAACTTCTCTGCGTCGTTAGAAGCTATATTTTCAATTCGTTGTTTGTCCATAACCTTTAGTTTAAGTTACAGAAACAACAACCATACCAGCCAATAGTTTAAAAAGTAATTAGTGGGTAACTACAAACGAAAGGGTTTTCCTGGCTTCGCCCTTGTAAAACAACTGATATAAATAAGTACCGGCTTTCCAGTCAGAGACGTTAATGGGGGTACTGCTTATACCCACCTCTCCGGCCAGCGGAATTTCTTTTATCATAGTGCTGTCCTTATCTAATATCCGGATGCTTGAATTGGGGTCGCTTTCTGGTAAATAAGTCCTGATAAGACATTTGCCCATGGTGGGATTCGGTGCACTGGGGTACATAATAATTGCGTCATAACCGCCTTCACCATTACCGGCATAGGTTAAAATGGTTACCGAAAAAGCACAAAACAAAAGCAGAAGTATTCTCTGAAACATGGATTTTTGTTTTAAACAGTTCAATTCGGGTCACATTAGGTCAATCACTTATCAATTGCAAATCACTGTAAATATAATGTTCCTTTACGACAGCCTGAAACAATAGTGCCCAAATTTACCTTAAATGGCCAAAAGACCGTCTGGTATTTGCTGAACCGTCTGTTTCACCTTATTCTTTTATTTTCGTTCATCTCAGCGCAACCCATGAAACATACTTTTAAGGTTTTTATACTGCCCGTTTTACTTGTCCTGTTTTCGCTAACCGGATATACCCAGCAGGCCGGCAATAACAACTGGCAGCAACGCACCGACTACAAGATTGAAGTATCGTTAAATGATACTTTAAACCAGTTGAACGCATTTATTACCATTGACTACACTAACAATTCGCCGCAAACACTTGATTTTATTTACCTGCACCTGTGGCCCAATGCTTACCGCAACCAAAGCACCCCGCTGGCGCAGCAAATGCTTGAAAACGGCAAAACATCTTTTTGGTACAGCAAGGAATATGAACGCGGTTTTATTGATAGCCTGAATTTTAAAGTTAATGCGGAGGCCTGCAAATGGCAATACAGCAGCGCCAGTGGCGAAATATGCAAAGTGTTTTTAAACGAGCCGCTTAAATCCGGCCAACATGTGCGCATATCAACCCCTTTCAGGGTTAAGTTGCCTGAAACATTTTCAAGAATGGGCCACATCGGGCAATCGTACCAGATTACACAATGGTATCCCAAACCCGCAGTTTACGACAGGTATGGCTGGCACCCGATACCTTACTTAGACCAGGGCGAATTTTATTCAGAATTCGGAAGCTTTGATGTAAAAATTACTTTACCCAAAAACTACGTAGTGGGTGCCACCGGCGACCTGCAGGATACATCTGAAATTAATTGGATGAATGAAAAAGCAGAAGCCGATGGAAAAATAACCGGATGGACAGCTTTTACTGACCTTAAATTTCCGCCCTCTTCAACTGAAACCAAAACACTGCATTACATACAAACCAACATCCACGATTTTGGCTGGTTTGCAGATAAGCGCTACCACGTTTTAAAAGGTGAGGTAGAATTACCCCACAGCAAGCAAAAAGTTACCACATGGTCGTTATTCACCAATAACCAGGGTAAGCTATGGGCTAAGGCCCCGGAATACCTGCACGACGCCATTTACTATTACAGCCTTTGGGTTGGCGATTATCCATATAAGCAGGTAACTGCAGTTGATGGAACTATCAGCGCAGGTAGTGGTATGGAGTATCCGAATGTTACTGTTATTGGGGAGGAAGCAAACGGCTTTTTGCTGGATGACGTTATAACACATGAGGTTGGCCACAACTGGTTTTATGGTATACTTGGCAGTAACGAACGCGACCATGCCTGGATGGATGAAGGAGTAAACTCGTTTTACGAAGCGCGTTACATACGCACCAAATATCCTAACCGCAAAATGCTGGTTGGTATACCAGATGCAATTACACAGTTGATAGATGCAGACCAATACAAGCATAGCTATGAGATTGACCTGGGATACCAGTTTATGGCGCGCGAAAACCTGGACCAGCCTATAGAGCTAACCTCGGCAGATTTTACCGAGATAAACTACGGTGTAATTGTATACGGAAAAACACCGCTCATTTTTAATTACCTGGAGGCTTACTTAGGCACTGAGGAGTTTGACCGCGTGATGAAAAAATATTTTGAAACCTGGAAATACCGTCACCCCCAGCCGGAGGACGTAAGGCAGATATTTGAGTCGGAAACCGGAAAAAATTTAAACTGGTTTTTTGATGACCTGATGAAAACCACCAAAAAACTGGATTACAAAATTACGGATGTAAAAGCCTTTGGCAAAGACGGCCACCACAGCAGTAAGACGGAAGAACAGAGTGAACCTAAAGACAGCCTGCTGGTTTTTATTAAAAATGTAAATGAGGTTAGCGGCCCAGTTAATGTGTCGGTAATGAAAAAAGATTCAGTTGTTTATACCAAATGGGTAGAAGGATTTAAAGGGACGGATACTGTCTCTGTTCCCAAATTAAACGGCGACCGGGTGCAGATTGACCCTACACTTTTAATGCCGGAAGTAAACCGCAGAAACAATACTTACATCCTCAATAAAATTGCCCACAAATTCGAAAAGCTGAAATTTCAGTTTATTGGTGCGTTGGAGAATCAGAACCGCTCGCAGGTGTTTTTTGCCCCTTATATCGGATGGAACAACTACGATAAAACCGAGGTGGGACTGGCTTTTTACAGTCCGTTTGTACCGGGCCGTAAATTTGAATATTTGCTGATGCCCACAATAGGCACCGGATCAAAACAATTTATTGGCCTTGGCCGTGTCAACTATAATTTTATGCCTGAAAAAGTGCAGAAAATAACCCTGGGGGTAAAAGGGAAACGATATAGTTATTTACTCTTCCCCAAAGATTTAACGCTGAATAAAATTGAGCCTTATCTGCATCTTGATTTTAAAAAGAAAACCGCACGTGACCCTCTATCACAAAGTTTAAATCTTCGCTCAGCGTTGGTAACAGAGCAGTGGATTGACCCGACCAGCGAAACAGCAACCGCCCATAACACCGTTTCAAACTTATTCTATTATGTGAATGAAGCTAAATACCATCTGGAGCGAAACACCACCCTGCATCCGTTAAGCTTTGATGTTACCTTGCAACAGGGCAAGCAATTTATTGGCTTATCCGCCGAGGCGCATTTTAAAATAAGTTACAGGGCCAAAAACCAGGGGCTTTTTATACGTGCTTTTGCCGGTGGTTTCCCTTATCATGGCAAAAGCAGTTCAGATATATCAGCACCCCTGCCTAATGTATATCTGAGCAATAATACAGCTTACAATTACGCCTACTGGCTGCAAAAAGACTATATGTTTGATGAAAACTTTGTAGACCGGAATGGCCTGGACCGCTATTTAGGCAGGCAGGTGGCCATCAGTGGTGGTGGTTTCCGTTCTATATCTACTTTTGGCGCTACTAATAAATTTTTGAGTTCACTCAACTTATCATCAACTATTTACCGGTGGGTGCCTTTCCGCCCGTTTGCATCTGTTGCACTGGTGGCGGATGAAGGCAGTAAAAAACTTGAGCCCGCAGCTGAGCTGGGTATTTCGTTAGTAGCGATAAAAGACGTTATTGAAATTCACCTGCCCATTGTTACCACGGATAACATAACGCAAAGCCAGGAGGCTATTGGACTTACCAAATGGTATCAGAAAATAACTTTTACGCTTAAACTACCTGTGTTGCAAATACCAGCTTTATTGAGGCAGGTTGTAGGATTTTAGGAATATTATAAAATAACCTAGTAGGTAAAAATCAACCCCAGCTGCGGTTGTAATACCCCATCATAACTGGGCAATAGTTTGGTTTGATAACTCAAATGGTTCGGGGTTAATAAAGGGTTGCCATTAGCATCAGTCATATAAACCAGCGAAGGGGTATCCTGTTCCTTGTTGTAATACAGGTTCTGAATATCCAGGTACAACTCAACCGACCATTTTGCTAAATACCATTTTTTAGTAACGCGCATATCTAACTGATGGAACCAGGGTAAATGCAAACTATTCACCTGGCTGTAATCAAGCACACCACCGGGATTGGCGTTGTAAACCGGCACCAGCGACGAGTAAGCAATATTATATGGCGTGTATGGCCTGCCACCCTGCACCCGGTAGCGCAAGCCAAGTTCCCAGTTATGGTTAAACTTTTTACCCAACGTAACACTGATAATATGCCTGGTATCCCAGCTTGAAGAAACATATTGGGGGGTGCCATTTTGGTACTGGCTCCAAAAAAGGGTATACGCTATGGTGCTATACCATCCTTTAAATAATTTCTGCTCATACAAAAACTCAGCCCCATAAGCGCGGCCTTTACTGGTACTATTTGCCGGGTCGTTACCAACTACACCAAAGTTGCTGCCCAGGTTAGCAAGGGCAATTGAATCATCCAGCAAATAAGGGGTATTGAAATATTGTTTGAAGAAGCCCTCCACCGATACACGGCTGTTTATTTTAGTATTATAATCAAAACCCGTAACAATATGAACACAACGCATATAAGTTAAGCGATCCTGATTTACCAACTGCCCGGTGCTATCGCGATAGCCCATTACCGTGTAAGCAGGCAACTCATGATAATAACCGGTATTGAAATTCCAGTGCACATCAGGTGTTATACTGTACGACATGGAAAAACGGGGCGAAGATTGCAGAAAAGGGTTTGCCATATTACTGTTATAAGTATTGCCATCGAACCTGATGCCGAGCGAAAGCAACAAACGGTTGTTAGCGACGGTTCGACTTACCGAAACCGAGGCGCCATACTTGGGTATCAGCAGTTTTGTAAGGTAATTGTAATTAAAATACGGGCCGGCAAAAACACTATTGTTATAATAATAAGCCATTTCAAAATTACCGCTGGCATTAAACCTCCAGCCATTTTTACGCGCTATATATTCCAGCCGCGCCTTGCTTTCTGACTCGATAGATGAGTAGTTAATTGTTTTGGGCAGTGATGGGTTATTATCCGTATACTTAAATATCTGGTTCACCAGTTCGCTGCTGCTTACCACAAATTGCAGGTAACTGTTATCAAACAGGTGGGTAAATTTAAAACCGTTGGTATAGCTCCATTGGTTGTTAATAGGTATGGTTAGTAATTCGTAGCGGGATGACTCGCTGTTGTTGGCGGCCAGGTTCAGTTTAAAAATATCGCAGGCGGTAAGGCTTACAAACTCAAGCTCGTTCTTGTTATCTATTTTCCATTTTATTTTAATCTGGGCATCGTTGTAATTTGGAAAGATGGGGACCTGTATCAGTTTAAAAAACCAGTTGTAATAGCTGGAGCGCACCGAGGCCAGCACTGTAACATTCTTTTTCTTATTGAGGGGCGACTCCATAGATAAAGCCGCATCAGTTATACCCAGGGTAATTGAACCACCCCAACGGTCATCCCGTCCATCGCGCAACCTTATATCCATTAAAGAGCTTAGCGTATTGCCCCTATCGGCGGGAAAAGCAGATGAATAAAAATTAACATCGCGTATAAAATCAACGTTTATTAAACCAACTGGCCCGCCTGAACCACCCTGGGTGGAGAAATGATTGATATTCGGAATTTCGATATCATCCATGTAAAATTTATTCTCGGCCGTTGAACCACCTCTGATAATCAGGTCGTTTCTAAAAGCCGCGCTAAAACCTACACCCGGCAGCGTTTGAATAATACGCGATATATCGCGGTTGGCACCCGGCGTACGCTGTATTTCATTTACACCAATGGTGCGCATAGAGGTTGGGCTTTCGTCCTTTCTTACAAATGCGCTGCTTGTAATTTCCACCGCTTTTATTTCCGAAGCCTCCGGTTCCAGTTCAACGCTTAATATGCCAGGCTTTGAATTGGTTATCTCAACCTCAGCAATGTCCTTCGCTTTGTAACCTATGCAAGAAATATGGATATTATAAATTCCGGGCTGCAGGCTGCTAATTAAAAAAGCACCGGTTGAATCGCTTTCTGCACCGGTACTGGTGCCTTCAATTTGAATAGAAGCCAACTCGACAGGTTTGCCTGAAAGGGTTTCTTTAACCTTGCCGCGTATTACCGCAGTTTGCGGAAATACGATTAAAAATGCCTGCATTAAACCTAAAAACAGAAATAATTTAAGCTTCATTTCTTGCCAAATTTTGCAATTAAAGAATTAAGGTTCAATTAATTACCATCAAACATGTCGAAAAAAAACAACGCGCCTAGGGTGATAAATAATTCAAAAAACAGACTTAGTACAAAAATGTTCATTTTTGAACTAATTAAGTACAAAATAGTTTTAAATTTGGTTAGCTAATGAAAAACACAGTTCCTAAAACACCGGAATCAGAAGCATTCGTTACCATGAAGAATTATTC
>CAISWS010000257.1 GCA_903889265.1 uncultured Bacteroidota bacterium | reverse complement strand
TTCACCGGCGCTTCCACATATGGTTTTACTTATGATGCGCTGGAAAAAATTGTAAAATCAAAATTGCATTGAAAAACTTGCTTAAACACCGGTTGATGGGCAATACTATCCGCTATGCTTATAGTTCCCAAATCAAGCCATGCTGTATGCAAATCGTATGCAAATAAAAAGCGGCTACAAAGCTTAAAACTCTGTAACCGCTTGACTAACAAGTGGTCCCACCTGAGCCGTCAGGTATTTTCCAGATTTGCGGGACGGTACCAGCCCGTTCCGCACACCCCCGTAACTCTGTCAGTAGCCTGTGCGCAATACCTAGCATAGTTGGAAAAGACCTGCAAAAACTAAACGACTCCCTGGCTGCATCCCCTCTCAAAAAAACGAAAATAAGCCTTTCATCTAAGATGTACCTAATATTTCGGACAAGCTTTCCGAGGCAGGCCTCCTTGCACGATTATAGCTATATCCATTCAACAACAGATAACATATGCTCAACATCCGCTATAACCTCAAGCATGTAAAACACGATAAGGAAAGGCCCATTAACCTTATCATAAGATGGGATAAAAAACGGCTCATCTATGCAATAGGCGAAAAGATACTACCTAAGTATTTTGAGACTGAAAGAAACAAGAAGCTCTACCAGCGGGTGAGGCCATCCTTTACGGGTTACTCCGAGTTCAACGCCCGATTAGACTACATCGAATCCACTGCGGCTACTGCTTTCAGGCAGTTCATGAACGATAACCACAGAACACCGGAGCCCCGCGAGCTAAAGCGCAAGCTTGACATTGTTATTAGGAACGTCGAGGAAAATAAGAAGCCAACGCTTATGCAGTTTATAAGTTCCTTTATTGAGGAAGCTAGCAAAAGCAAGATAAACCGGGACACCGGTATGAAACTGGCAAAGGGCACGGTTTTCATTTACCGCCGCACTTTGAAGATGTTGAAGGAGTTTGAACTACATCATGGTATGAAGTTAGACTTCGACTGCATTGACTTGGAGTTCTACGACCGGTATGTTGAGTTTTTAAGTGTGACACATCAGCTAAGTAACAACACTGTCGGCAAGCAGGTAAAGACCTTGAAGTCGTTTTTGAACGAGGCCGTAGACCGGGGGTTAAACGTAAATCTGGCCTTTAAAAACAAGCGGTTCAAGGTGCTAACTGAATCGGTCTATAAGATTTACCTAAACGAAAGTGAGTTGAGAGAGATGTACAGCCTCGACCTATCCGATGATAAACCCCTGGAGCGAGTTCGTGACTTATTCATCGTCGGCTGCTGGACCGGTCTTCGATTTTCCGACCTCGTCAACATCGCGCCTGAAAACATAACCGCTGATAAGATTTCGATTAAGACGCAAAAGACTGGCGAGGTCGTTGTCCTGCCGCTGCACTGGATGGTTAGGAACATCATGAAGAAGTATAGCGCCTTTCCCAACTCGTTACCGCCCGCTGTATCTAACGTTAAGATGAACAAATACCTAAAGGATAGAGCCCTTTTGGTTCCATGCTTGGGCGAGAAGGTTCAGTCGAACATCACGAGAGGTGGACAGTTGATAACAGAAAGCAACGCTAAGTGGGAGTGCGTTACCGTTCACACAGCGCGGCGTAGCTTTGCTACTAACCTGTACCTTGATGGGGTTAGTTCGCTAACCATTATGAAGTTAACAACCCATAAGTCGGAGAAGGTGTTCTTATCTTATCTCAAAGCATCGGCGGAAGAAACCGCGAATGTGGTTCAAAACCACTGGCTGAAAAAAGATACCGCATCGGGTGAGGGAGGTACCCTCCTGGATAACCGGGATGTGCTTCCACACCAACCGGTAACACTTGATAAACAAAATGCATGAACCCTAAAAGCCGCACCCTAAAAGTATATCCCAAACACAGAACGAGCAGAGGGCTCCCTACTATCGTGCCGGAGATAAGGCTAATAGGAAAGTGGCTGCGCGATCTGGGGTTCCGTCAAGGCCAAACTATTAACCTGGCGTTGGAAAAAAACAGGGTAACTATAACTGTTGAGAGCGATGGAAAGTAACTACCTACTTCTTATCGAAAACGAAAAAGTCCTGGATTTCGCATTTGAAGACAAGCGCGATTTTTGCCAGCGTCAGCGCAGTGTAGTATTCCAAAAGTCATGTTTAAAACGGAAATACTTTATATTGCCTTCTTTGGCGACAAAGACTTATTATTTTTACATCAAACAAAATGCGTATAGAAACATAACAGAGTTATCATAAAGAGATAGCGTAGCTTACTGATTCTTGACCTCGAAACGACCAAAAGTAAATGTACCAAGACCAGTTTGACTCCGCACCCTTTGGGGTGTGGCTTCAACTGCATTTAGGTACAGGGACTTGGTCGTCCTCGAGGTCTGAGTGTATGCTTGAGGTTCACGCCCCTCTAATTTTAAACCAAACCCGCCATTGAACCTCTGGCAACATAGACCAATGTTGCATCCATTCGTTAAGCCTTTAGACATTTGGGGCCGAGCACCGCCGGTGAGTCGCCTCCCCTCCTACCTAATCCACCAATTCCATTAAGTGTTTTAAATAATTAACCTAAATCAAAAGCTATGACATCTTTAGAAACCAAAACGTATAAATCCAGTTACTTGTATCGTGTTTTAAAAGGCGACTATAACCCATTCACGCCAAACCACGTTAGCATTAATGAGCGAGAATTTCAATTTCGCAGAAGAAACTGGTACCTAATTTCCAACAATACACAAACATTCAACTTTCAGCACATAACGGGCATTGACGTTGATAAACATTTGTTGGGTGCTACAATAATAATTAGACCTCAGGGGAATGACGACGTAATCGTATTTGGACTATCAAAGAAAGACGCTAGTGAAATTCGGGAGCACTGTTTGAACTACATAAATGCGCAGACCCGGGGTGCTACAACAGAGATTTTAAGGAAAACGATTGTAACTACAAGCGAAAGTTCTACACAAGCGATTGTAACGGCTGTTGATGGCAGCGGTAGGAATCCCTCAAATCTAAGTGTAGCCGATGAGCTGAAGAAGTTGAAAGAACTTTTGGACAGCGGAATAATCACACAAGAGGAGTTTAATACTCAAAAAAGTAAATTAATTGTAAGCATCCGGTGAAGTGCATCTTGCGCATGGCGTAACCGGTCGCTAAATTTGCGCGCAAAACATACACCATGCTCGAAGTCTCTGAAAAATACTT
>CAISWS010000256.1 GCA_903889265.1 uncultured Bacteroidota bacterium | reverse complement strand
GCTGTATTCCCTGAAATGGTAGGCGGGGCAAGCGTGCCTGCCACATGCGCGGTATCTCCGTTAATAAGCGTGTCAACAAGAGAGCACCCATCGTTAGGCATAGTTACCCTTACAAAATATTTAAGCCCTTGCGATGCCAGGTTTTGGTTGTTTTGTGTAATTGGAAACCCTCCAAAAGAAACGGTTGCGTTTACAATAATGTTAAGCAGGTATTGTCCTACAGCATCATAGGTAGTACCGGTTAGTTTAAGGCAACCAGTGGCATTACCGTTAATGCTGAGGTGGGGGTTGCCCATAGCCCAGCACATACCACAAGGCAGGTTGCTGATAGAAACAATTTTTACCGAATCAAGCGGGTATGTGGTGCCACCGGCAGTTACACTTGCAGGGGTATGCACCTGAATTATCTGCGAATAGGGCACGCCATCCACAATACAGGGAAGGCTATCCTCCGTTGGCTGGAAACCAGGTGTTGTAAAGCTGTTGTTTGCCGTACAAATAGTACTGCCCGAAGTGCCGCAATACTGGGCCTGAAGTGGTTTTGAAATAAACAATCCGGTAAGAATGGCGGTGAGGAGTAAAACCTTTTTCATGTGTTGTCTTTATTTACAGCGCGAAATATATGTAAGCCTGCGGGATTTGTTAAAAAAGAGACGGGGTTGGTATTCTGAGTTGAATAAGATGGGGTGATGGGAAGTCCGGGCTAATCAGGATTATTCTACTAAAGGGGATAGTTAAAGATGGCACTAAGCGCCCGGAGCCAGTGTTTTTAGTTCCTTTTGGGTAGTTTGAAGCATTTCTTCCGTAAAATCAAGGTGCGTAACCATGCGCACCAGAACGGGTGAGAAGGGCTGCACTTTAATGCCTTTAGCTGCCAGCAGTTCAGCAATTTGGGCTGAGCTGTTTACTTCAAAAATTACTATGTTGGTTGCTACCGGTAACACCCTTTTAACCCAGGGCAAGGTAGCCAGCGTTTCGGCCAGTTGTTTGGCGCGGAGGTGGTCTTCAGCCAACCGTTCCACGTTATTATCCAGGGCGTAAATACATGCCGCTGCCAATAAGCCGCTTTGCCTCATGCCACCACCCATAACCTTGCGTATTTTGCGCGATTTTTTGATAAAAGCCTTATTGCCCAGCAATACACTGCCGACTGGTGCGCCCAGGCCTTTGCTGATACAAACCGATATACTATCAAACAATCCAGCAAGGTGCTGTGGCTTTTTATTCAGTGCAGTTAGCGCATTAAATATGCGTGCGCCATCCAGGTGGAATATCAGCTTTTTTGAACGGCAAAAATCTGAAATGGCTTTCATTTCTTCAACGGTATAAACACTCCCTCCGCCTTTGTTCACTGTGTTTTCGATGGCCACTAAAGTGGTATTGGGCAGCCAGTCAAAATCGGGCAATATCAGCTCTTCAACTTGCGGCACAGTCATTACTCCATTTATTCCTTCCGTTAGCCTGATAGACACGCCGGAATGAAAGGCCCATCCACCGGTTTCGTAGTTATAGATGTGGCAAATTTTATCGCATATAATTTCATCCAGCGGTTGGGTATGGGCTTTAACGGCTATCTGGTTGGTCATGGTGCCTGATGGGCAAAATAGTCCTGCTTCCATGCCAAACATGGCGGCTACCTTTTCTTCCAGTTTTTTTACGGTAGGGTCTTCGGCAAAAACATCATCGCCCAGTTCGGCGTTCATCATGGCATCCAGCATGGCTTTGCCGGGTTTAGTTACCGTATCGCTTCTTAAATCAATTATCATAAAACACGTTTGAGTTTTTATCGGCCTGTGCTTAGCATATGTATAAACCTTGGCAACAATTCAGGCGCAAAAATAATGGGAAATATAAAGCCGAAGATGGAGCCGGTAAAGTGTGCCATGTGGCCAATGTTATCGCCCCCTCTTTTTGCCATGTAAGCGCAATACAAAAGATAAATTCCGCCAAAGGCAAAAGCAGGTATACCAATCGGGATAAACATAATGTATATCTTACTAAAAGGGTCAAGCAAGATGGAAGCGAACACTACTGCCGATACTCCACCGCTCGCGCCCAGGCTGCGATAGCCATAATCATCTTTCCGGGTAAAAAGATTGTATACATCAGCCCCTGCAATGGCTACAAAGTACATCACCACAAACAATGTTAAACCCTTACCCTGAAATATTTGAGTGAAATAAGCTTCAACATTCATTCCGAAGCTGTAAAGCGCTATCATATTAAAAAGCAGGTGCGATATATCAGCATGAATAAAACCGCATGATACCAGCCGGTACCATTCGCTGTTTCTCCAAATCCTGTAAGGCCAGAAAATCAGTTCATCGAAGAATTTATGATTGCTAAATGCCAAAAATGAGGTAATAGCTGTAACGGCTACTATAAGCACGGTTATGTTCATCTTTAAAATTGAAACGTGCGCTAAGTTAGAATTATAGAGGGAAGATGCAAGAATACCGTTTCGCACGAAGGCACGCAGAGAAATAGAAGAGGAATATAAAAAAGTATTAGGTGCATTTCCCGGCTGTTAAGTCCGTGGCTCCATGCGAAATTCTCACTCATTCATGATGATACGGCTCGTTATTTATAATCGTAAACGCCCTGTAAAGCTGCTCAGCAAAAATGGCGCGCACAATCTGATGCGAGAAGGTCATTTTTGAAAGGCTGAGTTTTGCATTGGCTCGTTTGTAAAGTTCATCGCTGAAACCATAAGCGCCGCCTACCACAAAACAGATATTTTTTAAGGACTGGTTAAAAAGGCCTTCCAGGTATGATGCAAACTGGGTAGAGGTAAATTCTTTGCCTTTATCATCCAGCCGAATGACGTAATCGCCGGTCACTATTTTTTTGAGTATCAGTTCGCCCTCTTTGTCTTTTACTTTTTTAGTGTCGGCTGATTTAAGCCCGGTTTCAATTACCAGTTCTTCCATTTTGCAATAGTGGCTAATGCGCTTTTGGTAATCGGCGCAAATGCTCTTTACATCAGTTGAAGTGGTTTTGCCTATCAGGATAAGGGTGATTTTCATGTTTGGTTGTGTTCAGGTATGCAGGTGTTCAAGTGTTCAGGTATTTTGGTTTATTCCTTGCAACGTTTTTCGGGTGTATATTTAAGGGTATTTTTGAAAAGTGGTGCGGTTTCCCTGAGTTCTATAGCAAATGGGATTCCCCGTTTCTATTTCATCAGCAACATTCAAAGGGGTGTATCAATTAAACCTGCCGTACTCACTTTTGGGGATATAATTGATTTAACCTGAATACCTGAAGATTGAACACCTGAACACTTTCGCGTTAATTGCTATTTTCGCAGCCTAAATTTTAAATTAAATGGTAAAACATTTTAAGGCTGCTTTTCTGGTTACGGGCATCATCCTTCTGTCGCTGTCAGGTTGCCAGGATAAGTCTACGGCATTGGTAAGGAGCTGGAGGTTAGAGAACCTGAAGTACACCAAAAAGATACCGGACATGATGAAATCTTCCATTGACAGAACTATAGCGGAAGAGAAAAAGTCGTTTTTAATTATTTACAGCCCCAATGGTACCTATACTACGCAAATGGGAAACAAAACCATGCAGGGTACCTGGAAACTCAATTTTAACTCTACCAAAATAAGTGTGGTAACTGAAAGCGGGCAATCGGTAGATTATTCGATTATTACGCTAAACCCGAGTTCGTTTTCTTTTAAGGCGATGGAAAACGGCCAGGAGGTAATTTTTGAAATGGTTCCTGCTGAGTAGGTTGTATTTAGTATTGAGTATAAAGTATAAAGAACTGACATGAGGGTTAAATTAATTTTGGTTTTTACGGCTCTATTTTTAGTGTTGAGCCTAACGCAGTGCAAGAGTAAAAACGAAAAGAACCTGGTAGGGGTATGGCAATTGCAGACTTTGGTTATTAACGGCGCTTTACTACAGGGAAACTCTCTGGGCAACTGGTTGTGGGAGTTTAACGAACAGGGAGGATACCTAACGGATGTTGCGGGTATGCGGGAGAAAGGCAAATACACGATAAAAGATAGCATTTTAACCTTAAAGATTCTTATACCTAAAGACGGGCCAACCCAGGTTTACAAGGTTATAAAGCTGGACACTGCTCAGCTTGACCTTTTCTACTTTGAGAATCATAATAGATCTACCCTACATTTTATTAAACGAAATGTTGGAGATGTTGCCGCAGGGGATAAGGACTAGACAGTTTATGGTTTGAAACTTACAGTTTTCGGTTAAATACTTAAAACCGGAATTGCTGGCTAATTTGCATTTGCCTTTCAAATGTAAGCTGAAGGCTGCAAACTGAAAATAATGCTACATTCGCATATATGTCTTTCACTATCATTTTACTGATTATCTTATTGGGGCTGGTGCTCATTTTTCTGGAAATGTTTGTAATTCCGGGTACCGCATTGTTTGGTATATTAGGTGGTGTTGCGTTAATAGCAGGGGTGGCTTTAATTTATAGCAATTACGGAAGCAAATGGGGTAGTATCAGCGCCGGTGTTACCGGTATAGCATTGGTAATTGCCGTTTATGCCGGGTTTAAAGTGATTCAAAGCAACCGGATGGCGATGAAGGCGGAGATTAAGAGCAAGGTGAATGTTTTGGATAAACATGAGTTTTCAGTTGGGCAGAAAGGAAAAACAGTTTCTGACCTTCGCCCCAATGGAAAAGCTATTTTTGGTGATGATAAAACGGATGTTTATTCGGAAGGAGAACATGTTATGCGCGGATCGGAAGTGGAGATAATCAAGATTACCAGTAGTAAAATTTTTGTAAAACAATCTAAAACCTAAACATGTACGGACCCGAACTACTACTTGCCGGCATTATCATATTTGCCATACTGATATTGTTTTGGCTGCTGCCTATTCCGCTTTGGCTATCGGCCAAGTTTGCCAACGTGCATATCAGTTTGGTGCAGTTGCTGTTTATGCGTTTCCGTCGCGTTCCGCCTTCTGTAATTGTAAATGCCATGGTAACGGCTACCAAAGCAGGTATACCTATTCAACGCGATTTGCTGGAGGCCCACTACCTGGCAGGTGGTAACATTAGCAAAGTAGTGCGCGCCCTAATAAGCGCTGATAAAGCCAATATTGAGTTAGATTTTAAAGCAGCTACTGCTATTGACCTGGCAGGCCGCGATGTGTTTGAAGCTGTTCAACTTTCGGTTAACCCTAAAGTTATTGAAAGTCCTGCGGTTACTGCTGTTGCCAAGGATGGTATTCAGCTTATTACCAAAGCCCGCGTTACAGTGCGTGCCAATATTAAACAGTTGGTAGGCGGTGCAGGTGAAGAAACAGTATTAGCACGTGTGGGGGAAGGTATTGTTACCTCTATCGGCTCAGCGGCATCGCATAAGTCTGTGATGGAAAACCCGGATTCGATTTCGAAGGTGGTGTTGGCAAAGGGCCTGGATTCAGGAACTGCGTTTGAAATTTTATCGATTGATATTGCCGATATTGATATTGGTAAAAACATAGGCGCCAGTTTACAAATGGACCAGGCCAATGCGGATAAGAACATTGCGCAAGCTAAAGCAGAAGAACGCCGGGCTATGGCAATTGCCTTAGAACAGGAAATGAAAGCCAAAGCACAGGAAGCCCGTGCAAAAGTAATTGAAGCCGAGGCGCTGATTCCGATTGCTATTGCCGAAGCGTTTAGGAGCGGACAGTTGGGGGTTATGGATTACTATCGCATGCAGAACATACAGGCTGATACTACTATGCGTGAGGGGATTGCTAAGAACCCGGGAACAACTGATAAGAAATAGGTTTTAGTAGCGCCGGGATGAGATAAATAAAACCAGAAAAGTGAATGGAGCTATGACAAAGTAGGCTATGCTACTATTAAAGCCCCATTTGTGAAATTCTGATATATCCCTTTGCTTGTAAAGTCTTGCTGATAAAATCGCCCTTAGACCAGGCGCTATTAAAATTAAATAGAACGTTCCTAGCGAAGCCAGGCCCAACCAGTACCAAAAAAGTGCAGTTAGTAAAACCTGTAGTAAGCCAAAATAGCTTACCAGAATTATAAAAAAACTTATTACCGGCGCATATGTAATTTTATTGTAATGCATTCTTTGTGCCAACAATAAGAATGAAATCAGTCCCAAAATTGGAGGCAGCAGATTAACAACAACATTTGTTAGCCACCCTTTGGAGGTAAAATCCATGCTGATTATCTTTTATTTGTCAAATTTAATCCATTTTCTGGCTTGATTGAATATCGGGTTAAACACTTTGGATGGCGTATCTGATATCCTCCGTTTTCATTTTTCCATAAAATAGAATTCCTTTGTTGCATAGTAAAACATCTTTTATGAAAAAGGAATTTGCCCGTTGCCTGATTTTGTTGTTGCTTTTTGTTGGTTTAATTGTAAGCGCCCAGGACACTACCATTACCTATTTACGCAACCCGGAGGGAAGAATCCGTGAGCATAATGTTGATTACCTGAAAATGGTTTTAAACGTAAAGTTTAATACTGCGGAAGGTAAGGTGATTGGCGATGTGAAGTATGAGTTTAAACCCATTCAGTATGTGGTGGATACTATGTTTTTAGATGCACCAGGTATTGATATTAAAAAAGTGCAGCTGGATGGAAAGGATGTAGCTTTTACAAAGGACAGTGCAGGGCTTACTATCCATTTTTATCAGCCAATGAGCTGGAACAAAAAATACAGTCTTGAAATTAATTATGAAGTAGAGCCGCGCAAAGGCCTTTATTTTATTGGCTGGAATGTATCTGCCAAAAATACGGGCAAAGACCCTTACTTTACCCGTAAACAAATCTGGACTCAGGGCGAAGGGGCCGATAACCGTTTCTGGTTTCCCAGCTATGATGATGTAAACGATAAGCTGGTTACTGAAACCATTATCACTTTCGATTCGGCCTATACGGTTATTTCAAATGGTGTTTTGAAGGAGAAGAAGCATAACCCCGATGGCACTTTAACCTGGCATTACGCCATGAGCAAACCTATGGTGCCCTACCTGGTAATGATTGGTATTGATAAATATGCCTTTAAAGATTATGTAAGCAAGGGTGGTATTTTATCACGCCAGTATTATTATTCCGACAGGCCTGAAACTGTAATGCCAACATACAAGCACAGCGCCGAGATGATGGATTTTTTAAGCAGCGAAACGGGGTTTCAGTTTCCGTGGGAGCAGTATAGCAACACACCGGTGCAGGATTTTATGTACGGGGCTATGGAAAACACCACGGCTACCATTTATGGCGACTTTTTAATGGTTGACCCGCGCGCTGCAATTGACCGCGATTATGAAGGGGTAAATGCGCATGAATTAACCCACCAGTGGTTCGGCGACTGTATTACTGCCTACAGCTGGCAACATCTTTGGCTGCACGAAAGTTTTGCCACTTATTACAGCAAACAGTTTATGCGCAAAATGCACGGCGAGGACCAATACCAATGGGCCAAACGCGGTGAGGCCATGGCTGCCATTGCAACGGAGAAGAATGACCGTTTTCCGATTTCGAGTACCAAGGCAGGTACTGCCAGAATTTATCCTAAAGGTAGTTTTGTGCTGGATATGCTGCGCTATGTAGTGGGCGACTCGGTGTTTAAACGCAGTATTACTCATTACCTGCAAAAGCACGCTTACGGCAATGTAACCGGTAACGATTTTATGATGGCTTTTATGGAAACTGCAGGTGTAAATCTGGATTGGTTTTTTGATGAGTGGATTTACAGGGCCGGTTTGCCTAATTATTCGGTGAAATACGAGAAGCTGAAGGATAACGTGGTTTTTTATGTTGCCCAAACTCAGAAAACGGATGAACTGACCGGTGTGTTTAAAATGCCGGTGGTATTTGAGGTTCATTTTAAGGACGGCTCATCTGCCAGTAAAAGGGTGTGGTTGAGCAGTGCTAACGATACAGTTTATGTTAGCGCCCCTCCGGGAAGCGCTGTTGATTTTGCTTTGTTTGACCCCGGCTCCATGGTTTTGAAAAACGTTGATTTTAAAAAGGGGTTTGATGAGCTAGGTTCGCAGTTAGTGAAGAGTAAAAATATGATAGACAAGTACGATGCCCTGGTGGGTTTGCGCGATATAGGCCTTGACCAGAAACGGGATTTGCTGATTGCTGT
>CAISWS010000255.1 GCA_903889265.1 uncultured Bacteroidota bacterium | reverse complement strand
TTAAATTTCTGGGTGGTTCCATTTCCAAAATCCAGCTCACCCGAAGCTACATTTCGACCGGTTATATCAACAATATTATACTTCACTAATCCCTGCGGCCCGCTCATAAATAACTCGTTGCCGCTTGGTACTGGCCATGCTGAAATATTCGGCGCATTAACACGGTTAATATCAGTAAGGGTTTGATGAATGAATATGGAATCTTCTATCATGCCCGTCATACCTGTATCAACTAAAATGTAAATGCCACTGTACGTGGTATCGTGAGGCAGTATGGTATGTTGTGTATTAGCTTGTATCGGAATAACACCTACAAAAGTAATTAACGAGTCTGGTGTAATAAACTCGGTAGTTATAGTATATGTAGTTGCAGGGCCAAAGTTTTGCAGCACAACGCCGGTTGAGTCGTGGTTGGTTACGGTAACTTTATTTAGTCCGGGTACGTTTAAGCCCGTAAAATAATAGTTGTACTCGTGGGTGCTATCGGGGTTCATAGCAATGCTGTAAGCAAGGCCAATGCCGCTGTCGGTATTGTTTAAATAGGTAAGGCTGCCAGGGCTGATACTATAATTGTCAGCACCGTCGGCCCCGCTTACACGATCACATCGTATTAGGTACTGATCATCATATATGCCCATATAACTTTGTATGGAGTCGCCACTTTGAGTAATTTTATTTACCATAGTTACCTGTCCCGTAAGAACCGTGGTAGTAGGCTCAATACTATCTAAACCACTCAAACGGTCTAAAGGCGTAATAAGCGAAGTCGCGGTGCTGGAATCAATCGATATGTGCGAAACCCCATTGTTATCATCCGTTAAAGATAACACACTGGCAGAGTTAAAAAATGCGGTAGTAAAACCCTGAGTACTGCGGGCATAATTTTGCCATGGTTTAGGCATAGCCGATATGTGCATGTTGTTAAGTGAAGGAAGCGTGTCTGCAACATCTATACGTATCCCCCACCCGTTAGGCGAATTACCCCATTCACCATGTCGGCTACCTGCGGTATAATACCAGTTACCATGCAAGCCCGCTTTAGTGTCGCAATAAATAAACAAATCATCCAGACCAGGATAGTTAGGGTCGTAAATATAAATGCTGTCAATACCATTGCCGTTAATTCCCGGAGCTATTCTGTAAGGGAAAACCGAGTGGCCTCCGGGGGCGTGCTGCAGTTTTATAGCAAGGCCATGGTGTGGTTTGCCACGGCTGTTCCTGAGTTCCTGTTTAATGTATTGAAGTGTGGCAAAAACGGTGTCCTTAAAATGTGCAACGTTCCATGATATAACCTCTTTGCCATAATCAGATTTACATTGCATTTGCGAGATAGCTGCCAAAACCGTGTTGATGTGCGGAAACGTTTGTGTTGTTGTACCCAGGTAACCCGAAAGGCTGGGAAAAACGTAAGATAACTGATGAAAATTTTCGTAAGAGAGCGCCGCAGTATAAGACATGCCAAAACAATGCCCTTGAAATTTAGGCATGCAATCGCGAAACCAAATGTCCCATGCTTTTTGGCTTAAATATATGTGCCCATGGCCGGTCAGATAAAAACCACTTGATACCAGGCCTTTGACTGCATCGGGCCAGGAATCATCTGTAAAGGGGTAGAATTTATGTGCCGGATGAAATCCCTTATCGAGCGGAAATGTTGAACCATTATTTAGATAGGGGTCGGTGGTATAATCAAATTGCGAGTAATAGGTGGAGGGCCAGCAACCGGGGGCATCGTTAGCCCAGTTGTAGCCATTAACACTGGGTCTGAAACCGATATCGTATTTAGCCAGTAAAAAGCCGTGGTCTACCCCTTGTGCGTCGGTAAAGTACCCAACAATATCAGTGTCGTTATTAATGTGCGATGGATATATGGTAACGGCTTTGGTTATTATTATTTGTCGCAGGTTGCTTAGGGGCTGCTGCCATATTTTCTGGGCATAAAACCCTTTGGTTGTGCTGGCATAGTTACCGCAAATCCAGCCACCATCGTTCATGCCAAGTGCACGGCTTTTGATGTTGCCGCCCACCATAAAAGTATCCCAGGCAGCAATAGTACTGCGGTAAACAAAAGCCTGTTCCTGCGCACCTTGTATTATAAACCCGCAGGTGTTATGATTCACCGTATTTATATCGAAAGCATAAGTAGGATACACTGTGCCCTGGTTGCTACACCGTAAACTGATTGGTGCACCATTACCCTTGCACCAGGTAGCTCCGCAATCGTTACCTCCTACCTGATAACTACCCGATATACAAGTGTCATCCGTAATACCGGAAGCTTGGGTATTTATGCCGCCCCAGTTGCTAACCAGCGAATAGTTGCCGCCGTTATTGCGACCCGCATTAGGTAACCATATAAAGCTTTGCGCCGCAGCTACATTGCTTGCCGAGCCATAATTACCAACCACCTGGTCTTTATTATTAATACCAGTAGCATTAACATAAGTATCGTTACCATCGGGTCCGTGCAAAATAATGGTATCACCGAATTTGTTAATCCAAAACGCAATGGTGTTGCCCGATGATACGGTATAGTAGCCGCAAATTTCGCCGCTGTCGTTTATGCCAGATAAATAAGTTCCTGTGGCATTGGGCATATCAAATATTTCCTGCGCCGAGACAAAAAGACAGGATAAGGAAAAGGCACATACAAGAAGCTGTTTTACCATGATATAATTTTTTAGGGGGAGTAAATAATTACTTGTCCGAAAATTAAATAAAAGATTCAAATCAGGTGTGATAATGTTTTTATTCCTTCACAAACATATAAGTCCACCTGCCCTGCACGCCATTTCCAGCAATGGTATAAACTCCGGGTGCAAAATTCGCAACATTAAATTTCTGGGTGGTTCCATTTCCAAAATCCAGCTCACCCGAAGCTACATTTCGACCG
>CAISWS010000254.1 GCA_903889265.1 uncultured Bacteroidota bacterium | reverse complement strand
TGATTTTTATAAAAACCTTCAGGCCGAATCGGGGCATTGGCCCGGTGATTACGGAGGGCCTTTATTCCTGACTCCCGGCCTTATCATTGCTGCCTATGTTACTCAAACTATTTTACCAGCTCCGCATCGCTCACTGATAAAGCAATACATGCTCAATCATCAGAATGCCGATGGTGGCTGGGGGCTGCATATTGAAGGAGCTTCTACAATGTTCGGCACAGTGTTGCAATATGTTTCGTTGCGTATTTTAGGTATGGGTGCAACCGAGCCGGCCATTGAGGGCGCGCGACAATGGATAAAAAATAATGGAGGTGCAACAGCAGTTCCTCTCTGGGGTAAGTTTTACCTGGCCCTGTTGGGCGTTTATGAATGGGAGGGCATTAATTCACTATTACCCGAGTTGTTGCTGTTGCCCCGTAATTTGCCCGTGCACCCCGGTAATTACTGGTGTCATGCCCGTATGGTTTATTTGCCCATGGCATATTGTTATGGTGAAAGGATAAAAGCAAAACCTGCACCACTTTTAGAAGAGCTGAAAGAAGAACTTTACCTGGGCCACTACCGATACGTTGATTGGAAGGCTGCGCGCAATAATTGTTCGGCTACAGACCTGTATTATCCTCAGTCAAAAATTTTAAAGCTGTTTAATAAAGTGTTGAATATTTATGAGCGGCGGTGTATAAAATCGCTGCGAAAAAGCGCGCTGGGTTTTGCAATGGATTATATAAATGCCGAGGACGAGCAAACCAATTTTATTGATATAGGTCCGGTTAACCAGGTAATAAACACAGTTTGTATCTGGCACGCCAACGGTAAAGATGACGGGCGGCTTAAAAAACATATCGAACGGTGGTTCGACTACCTTTGGCTGGCTGAAGACGGAATGAAAATGAACGGCTATAATGGCTCTCAGTTATGGGATACTACTTTTGCTATGCAGGCGATTGTTGATGGAGGCGGTAAAAAAGATTTTGCTGATGTGCTGATTAACGCAAACCGGTTTATTGTTAGCGCCCAGGTAAAGGAAGAGGTGAGAGACCATAAAAAGTATTACCGGCACGATTCAGTAGGGGGTTGGCCTTTTTCTACCAACGAACACGGTTGGCCCATTACGGACTGCACCGCTGAGGGTTTGAAAACCGCGCTGTTGATCCGCTCGTTAAATCTATTGCCCGAAGGTGACCAGGTTCCGGATAATAAGCTGCAACAAGCGGCGGAACTGATATTATCTTTTCAGAATAAGAATGGCGGCTGGGCTTCTTATGAGTTAACGCGCGGGTCTGAATGGCTGGAGGCGCTTAATCCTTCAGAGATATTCGGGAATATTATGATTGATTATGCTTATACAGAATGTAGTTCGGCTTGTATACAGGCAATAATAAAGTTCAGGATGGCATTTCCTGATTTTAAGAAGAAGGAAATCGAACGCGCCATTGTAAAAGGTATTGATTTTATTCTTTCACAACAGCGGGATGATGGCTCATGGTATGGCTCATGGGCAGTTTGTTTTACATATGGGATATGGTTTGCCGTTGAAGCCATAAGCGAAGCTTTGAAGAGTGATATTAAATTTGCGCAACGCGATGGTATGAAGCTGGCGATGAATAAGGCCTCTGCGTTTTTATTGTCCAAGCAACAGGCTGATGGCGGTTGGGGCGAAAGCTTTGAATCGTGCATCAGCAAGGAGTATGTTCAACACCAAGCATCGCAGGTAATTAATACGTCCTGGGCTCTGTTGTCGCTGATGGCCATGGATAATGCTGATAAAGCGGTTATTGATAAAGGCATTCAGCTATTAAAACAACGCCAGCTGCCCAACGGCGATTTTGAACAGGAAGGTGTGAGCGGTGTGTTCAACCACAATTGCGCAATAACATACACCTCATACAGAAATGTTTTTCCCATATGGGCTTTGGGCAGGTATCATCAGATTTAAAACTCGCGGTTATTAATTCTATTCGCCATTTCGGCCAGCGGCTTTTTAACCTCTTCGCTGAGAGAAACTTTTTCCAGCGATGAAAGTGCTATTTTGTAAAACTTATCTGCAGTGTCCAGGGTATGCTGCCGGGCACCGGTTGCTTCATACAAATGTTTTACTTGCGCTATTTTTTTCTCTTCGTCTTTTTCCGAAAGCAAGGAGGTTAACTTTGCTTTTTGTTCAACGTTTGCTTTATTAAAAGCGGATACATATAAATGGGTCTTTTTATTCTGAACAATATCACCACCAATTCTTTTACCCACCTTCTCAGCTTCGCCAAACGCATCCAGGTAATCGTCTTTTATCTGGAATGATAAGCCCAGTTTAAGGCCAAATTCGTAAATCAGTTTTTGGTCATCTGCACTTGCATTACCCAATACCGCCCCCAGTTGCAGGCAACAGCCTAACAATACTGAGGTTTTAAATTCAATCATCTTCAGGTATTCATCCTCGGCCACATCATTTCTCTTTTCAAAGTCCATGTCCATTTGCTGGCCTTCAAAAATTTCAATTGCGGTGTTATTGAATACGGTTATAAGCGAAGCAATATATTGGGCGGGAACGTCGGTTAAATAACGGTACGCATAAGCCAGCATTACATCACCTGCAAGTATACCCGCATTTGTGCCATACAAGGTGTGCACTGTAGGCACGCCCCGGCGGATGTCGGCATTGTCCATAATGTCATCATGCACCAAGGTAAAATTATGGAATACCTCTACTGCAAAAGCGGGGTTCAGGGCTTGCTTTACATCACCTCCGAACATGTCACAGCTCATCAGTAACAGCATAGGCCGTATCCGCTTACCGGGTATGTTCATGATATGGTTAACCGGCTTATAAAGGCCTGTTGGGTTCTGATGGAAATTATTTACACTGAATTTTTCGTTATAAAGGGCGCCCAGGGCTGACAAAGATTGCATGATAAGTTTTGTATGAGTAATGCGCTGCAATGATAGGGATTTTGATTTTAGGGCGGAAATGAGATTTAATTCAATGATTAAACAATTATATTATTTGGCAGATAAGTCAATGTTAAATATCATATTCTAACAACGCTGCCTTTGTATTCGGCCTGTAAAAATAAACCCCTGCTTTGTTTGTCGTAACCAAATTCAGGTAAAGCCGTTACAGGATGGTAATGTGAAACAAATTCCCCCTAAAAGGTATTTAAACGGCATTGACTAAATGAAAAGGATTTTACGGGTTTTTACTTTGCTTACTGCTCTGTTGTGGGCTGTTTTATTTAATCACGCAACTGCCGCAATTACTTCAGTAACGGCGGTAGCCAGCGAATTGTGTTATGGCGCCAATAGCGGAAGCATTGCAATAAACCCCGTAGGCGGCACCAGTCCTTATACTTATGTTTGGAGCAACGGGTCTACTACACAAAACTTAACCAGTATTGCTGCCGGTACTTATACTGTTACTGTTACTGACCACAATGGCGTTACCGCAGGGTTTACCTATACTGTTTCTCAGCCTAATCCCCTGTTTATTACTAAAACTGTGACGGATGAAAGCTGCGGGGGGCAGAATGTAGGAGCGGTTTCTATAAGCATCACCAATCCGAGCAGCACTTATACCTTCAGGTGGAGTAACGGTGCTACCACTCAAAACATTTCAAACCTTACCGCCGCGGTTTATTATTTAACTGTTACTGATGCTACCGGCTGTACTACTATTGATTCTGCCAATGTGGTTCAGCCGATTGGCGTGGGTATTTCCGATACTGTTACTGACGTAACCTGCAGCGCGGGCATGAACAATGGCGCAATAGCAGTAGGTGTGCAATATGGAAATGCTCCTTATACGTATTTATGGAATGATGGCGCTACCTCCGAAAGCCGAAATAACCTTACAACCGGTAATTATATTTTAACTGTTACGGATGCAATAGGATGCACCACATCTGCTTCGGCAACGGTAAGCGAATTGCCAGGAAGCATGAGCATTAATTCATCGGGAACCAACCCTTCCTGCTTTGGGGGAAATAATGGTTCAATTACTATTACATCGGTGGTTGGCAGTACGGGACCTTATACGTTTTTATGGAGTGATGGAAGCCATACGCAAAACCGGACCGGATTGATGGCAGGAACCTATTCGGTTACTGCCACCTCAGGCACTGGTTGCTATGTGGCTGATACCATTACATTAACACAGCCCGTTGTAATAAGCGTGGTTATGCATACTTTTTCGCCAACTTGTTATGGCGGTACCAATGGCGGAATAACCACCACTGTAAGCCATGGCAATTCGCCTTATTCGTATGCCTGGCCGGGTGGCCAGGTTACCTCGTTCATTAATTCAGTTGCGGCAGGCAATTATACTTTAACTGTAACTGATAACAAAGGATGTACGGTGTCGGCCACCGGAGTTATTGCGCAACCCACCGGGGTTGTTGTAGGCACAACTATAACCCCCCTTGCGTGCAACGGAGGTTCAACCGGTTCGGTTATAACTTCTGTGTCAGGCGGCACCAGTCCATATAGTTATTGGTGGGGCGCCGGTGTGGTGAGCGCTAACCGCACTAATGTTAGTTCCGGAATTTATAATGTTACTGTTACTGATGCCCAGGGGTGTACGGCCGCAACCAATACAACAATACCAGCCTATACGCCGGTTTCCCTAACGGTTGCTACTATTCAGAACTATTGTTATGGTGATACATTTGGAAAGGTTACTGAAATACCTCAAAACGGCTCGGCACCTTATCACTACGTCTGGAATACCGGTGATACCACATCTTCAATTGGCTCATTAAGTGGAGGAAATTACACCGTCACTGTTACTGATAGCCACGGTTGCACAATTTCCCAAACCAGTACTATTGCGAACCCTCCATTCCCTATTGTAGTAAATTCCACCATTAGTGATGTTAGCTGCTTTGGGCTTAGCAACGGCAGCGTTGCTTTAAATCCGGTGAACGGACATCCGCCTTACATTTATAAATGGGGCGGTCAGGGGACATCATCAACAGCTTCAAACCTGGCGGTTGGTTCTTATGTAGTTAGTATAAGCGATAGCTATGGGTGCACAGTTACTGCAACTTTTGCGGTTTCGCAGCCAGGCCTTATTACTCCGGTTGCGGCAGTAACCAATGTTGCCTGTTTTGGTGGTAATACGGGGGCAATTAACTTATCGGTTACCGGCGGGTACGCCCCTTTTTCTTATCACTGGAATGACGGAGTTGATTCGCAAACCAGGGCGTCGCTATACACCGGCACATACGATGTTACTATTACTGATAACCATGCCTGTACTATGACGTCCAGTGCAACTGTTAACCAGCCTGCAAAATTAATAGCCGCCGCTACCGGTGTATCACCGGTTTGTTTTGGGGTAAGCAGCGGCTCTGTAACAGCTTCTGCTACTGGCGGAACTGCGCCATATGGCTATAACTGGGGTGCAGGTGTTACCATACAAAGCCGCACCGGTTTACCTATTGGGACTTATGTGGTAACTGTAACGGATGCTAACGGATGCAGTAGTCAGGCAAATGTTTCATTAACCTCTCCATCTGCCATAAATATTATTGCAACTGGCAGCAGCGTGGCCTGTAATGGCAACAATACCGGAACCATTAATTTAAGTGTAAACGGCGGCACCAGCCCATACAGTTATAACTGGGGCGGTGGTGTTAATAC
>CAISWS010000253.1 GCA_903889265.1 uncultured Bacteroidota bacterium | reverse complement strand
GTTCTTATACGTTGAGCTTCAATGGTATTAATACGTTTGATGCCACAAGCTATATTATGCTGGAAGATACCCGCTTCAATACCTTTACCGATGTAAGAAGCGGCCCTTATAACTTTACCGCAGACAGCGCCGATAACTGGAACCGTTTTGTGCTTCATTTTACCCCTCCGGTTCAAGTCAACACCATCAGCTCAACCTGCGACAATCAGGGCGCAATAAGCATTACGCAGCCGGGAACAGCCAACTGGAATTACGTTTTAACGGACACTAACAATATGGTTATTGCAAGCGGGGTTATAAACCAAAGTTCGCCGGTTAATTTAGCAGCAGCCAATGGCTATTACACGCTTACCCTGACTGATGCCAATAACTATGTAGCCACAAAAAGCATTTTTGTAAACGGCTCATCCAAACCTGTTGCAGGAATAAGCAGTTCGACAAGTTTTACCCAGGCTATGGAGGCCGATACATTCCGCAGTTTAACCAGCAGTGCTGCTTCATACATTTGGAATATGGGTAATGGTGTTACCGCCATCGGGCCAATGGCCATTGCCACCTATGCCTCGCCGGGCGTTTACACTGTTACGTTAACCGTAGATAATGGCCAGGGCTGTTCCGCTAATACCACCGAAAATATTACGGTTACACCGTATAATGCTACAGGTATTACCCCAACTTTGGATAAAAGCGGTATTAATATTTACAGTAGTGGTAACCGGGTGTTTGTTGATTTTTCAAACCTCGCTAAGATTGATGCAGACGTGGTTATCTTCAACGTATTGGGGCAGGAACTGAGCCGTGAACATTGCACTAATAACAGTATTTATCAAAAATCTATTGAGAATATCGATGCAGCCTACCTGGTGGTACGAGTTAGCAGCGCCAATGTTGTTACTACGCGCAAAGTATTCATCAGTAATTAATAAAAGACCTGGCCAAGTTGTAAAAAATAAAAAAGTGCCCGGTTATTGCCGTGGCGCTTTTTTTATTTACGGCAGGTTACTGATATTACCTCTTTGCAATAGGTTGTTAGGCCTGTTGCCCTGATATTCAAAATCCCAAAGTTCAAACCATCTTTTCCTGACGATAAGCGTTGTTTTTGTTAACCAGGCAATCGGTTCTAAAACGGGGAATTAAGCAGGCTTTTTACCAACCGGGTTTGTAAAGCGCTCAAAAATTTTAAAGGTGACGGTCCTTCCGTTCTTTTCCCAATCGTACAGGGCGATATTCATTATTAGCAGGATACCGCTATAAGCAAAATCCTCAACAGGAATTGTGCCTAACCTGAAATTCAGGTTCTGGTTGTTGTTGTAAATAACCACAGGCAGTGCGGTTAAAAAACCGTTTACCACCGCCATTGGAAAAAGGCTGATGATATACGTGATATAAAACTTATTTAGGCTGTTGCCCTTTAACATATATGATGCCGCCGGGAATATAATGCCACCAATAAACAGGACTGAAAATGTGTAGGCTTTATTAAGAAAGAAAAAAGAAACTGCCAACGACAGCATGCTAAAGGCCAGAGTTAGCTGGCGTGTTAACCCGTCAGTTATCCTATCGTCCCAAAAATGCGAAACAGCTTCATAAATAAAAACACAGGCGTAGGGTACGGTGAAAAAAAACAGGAACTCCTCCAGGGGCAGTCCGAAAAACCGGATACCGACGATATATTTATCGTTAAAACTCCATACCCCATATTTTGTTTTAAAGTAATCCCATACCAGAAAAAAAATGGCTGTAAATAACATGCCCGGCAGCAGGAATTTCCACTTACTATAAAACTGAAGTTTAGGTTCGTTGGAGCGCAACAAAGGGATAAGAACAGTAAAAAAGTTGAGCAGCAAATAAGTAAACTTCATAATACTATTAAATAAGTTATAACCGCTCAAATTCAGCTCGGGGCAGGCCTAACTGCTGCATGGCCAGGGTTTCAACCAGCATAAATATTTTATGAATATCCGAAACCCTGATACGTGCCTCTTTTATACGGTGTACCGGTACCTTCCTTATTTTTTGAAACAGGCGGATATAATAAGCATAAGCCAGCATAACCCCGGCCCTGGCAGAGGCAGGTAATTGGATGATACCTTCATATGCAATCCTGAAATCGTTGGCAACCTCTTCCTCAATTTGTTTTTTTGTTTCTTCCCTGAAATTGGCAAAATCAATTCCCGGAAAGTAAACCCTGCCTCGTTCATCGAAATCGCTTTTCATATCGCGCAAAAAATTTACTTTCTGAAAAGCAGCACCCAGGGCACGGGCAGATGGTTCAAGTTTTTGGTACATTTCCTCATCGCCATTTGTAAATACTTTCAGGCACATCAGGCCAACAACTTCAGCCGAACCATAAATGTATTCGTCATAGCTGACCCTGCCATGTGAGGTTTCATAAAGGTCCATCTCCATGCTTTTAAAAAAAGCCTCTATCAGGTTTAACGGAATGTGATAATCATTTACCGCCTTTTGAAACGAATATAATACCGGGTTAAGGCTTATGCCTTGTTCAATGGCTTGGAAGGTATCGTGTTTAAATTTTTGAAGTAAGTACTTTTTATCAAAATCATGAAATGTATCTACTATCTCATCGGCATAGCGTACCATACCATAAATACCATACACGGGTTCGTGCAAGGCGCGCCCAAGGGTTTTTATGCCTAGCGAGAATGAGGTGCTGTAAGCTTCAGTTATGTTCTTACTGCAAGCCGCTGCTGTTTTTTGGAATAAGGTGAACATAGGTAGGGATTTATATTTTTTTAAATAAGGTGTTTTTCAATTTGCCGGTTAATTTCCTTAGCCACTATTTGACCGGATATAATAGCAGGCGGAACACCCGGCCCCGGCACTGTTAATTGCCCGGTATAAAACAGGTTTTTAACCTTGGGCGAAATCATCTTTGGCTTTAAAATGGCGGTTTGCATAAGCGTGTTGGCCAGGCCATATGCGTTGCCTTTAAAGGAGTGGTAGTCTTTTTCAAAGTCTTTTACACAATAGCTTCGGTTAACCACAATGTTTTCCTTAAAACGCATACCAATCCTCTTTTCTATTCTTTCAATAAACAGGTTAAAGTATTTGTTGCGCATTTCTTCTGTATCCTCAATACCCGGTGCCACGGGCATTAGCAGAAACAAATTTTCCATGCCCTCCGGAGCGGCCGTAGGGTCGGTCTTTGATGTTACACAGGCATAAAACAAAGGTTCCGTCGGCCATTTCGGATGGTTGTAAATCTCATCCGCATGCAGTTCAAAATCGGCATCAAAAAACAAATTGTGATGCAGCAGTTCAGGCAATTTTTTATTTACACCTATATAGAATAACAAGGAGGATGGAGAAAGAGTACGCTTGTCCCAATAAGTGCTATCATAAGTTCTGTATTCCTCGTTTAATAAAAACTGTTCGGTGTGGTTGTAATCACTTCCGGCAACTATCACGTCAGCTTCATATACCTTATCTGCTGTGTAAACCCGCTTTGCCTTTTTGTTGCCGATTTCAATCTTAGTTACTTCCTGATTCAAAAATACCTTTACCCCATTCTCTATGGCTATGGCATGCATGGCCTTCACAATCTGGTTCATGCCACCCATAGGGTACCACGTGCCCAAAACCAGGTCGGCATAATTCATCATACTGTACATAGCGGGTGTTTTGCCCGGTGTTGAACCAAGAAAGAGAACCGGAAACTCCAGCAGACTTACCAGCTCCGGGTTTTTAAACTTTTTGCGCACCTCGCTTCTCAACGATTGAAATATCTGCAGCTGAAAGCTTTTAATAATCAGTTTAAGGTCGAAATATTCTGTTACAGAGTCCGATATGCGATGAACATATTCGTCCATAGCAGTCTTGTATTTGTATTGGGCATCTGCCATAAAGCTGCGCAGTTTATCGCCGCTTCCTGGCTCCCGGGCTTCAAATAACTTGATAAGCTCTTCAAGAGAAGCGGGCACATCTATCTTTTCGTTATTCTTATAGTAAATACGGTACCCAGGATCCAGTCGTTTAAGCTCATAGAAATCGGCAGTTCTTTTGCCAAACAGGTTGTAATAGTTCTCAAAAACTTCCGGCATCCAATACCAGCTGGGGCCCATATCGAAAACGAAGCCGTCTTTTTCCCAGATGCGCGCCCTGCCACCCGGCTGGTCGTTCTTCTCCAGGATGGTAACGTCGTGGCCTGATTTTGCAAGCAAGCCTGCTGCTGATAAGCCCGCAAATCCGCTTCCTATAACTATTATCTTTTTGTTCGCTTTCATATTTGCTTTAAATACCTGATGAGGAGTTATCAATTCCTAAATCCTTCAATTTTGATTGTAATTCCTTGCGGGCAAAAAATATCCTGCTCTTTACTGTACCAAGCGGCAGATTGAATTGCTCGGCTATTTCTATATACTGAAACCCATTAAAGTGCATCATAAAAGGCCCTGTAAAATCCGGGCTTATCTGTTGCATGGCTTTGTCAATAGCCTCGGTAAGAAAAATACCTTCTGACCCATTTCTTTCGGTCTTATAAGTATTGTTTATCAGAAACTGGTTTTGCGAAGAATCCAACACGGCATGACCACGTTGTTTTTTATGATAGTTGTTAATAAAGATGTTGCGCATAATGGTGAAGAGCCACCCTTTAATGTTAGTTCCCTCGCTGAACTTATCCTGGTTGGCAAGTGCCCGGCAAAAAGTGTCCTGAATTAAATCTTCCGATTCTTCCCAGCTTTTAGTAAGGTTAAAAGCAAAGGGACGAAGCAGATTTTCGTATTGACTGATGTTGTTTGATGATTGAAGCGCGGCTACCATTTTGGTTTAATATTTTAGTTTATTACCTAAACAATTCAATAGATTTTAGCTTTAAGCAAAAATTGTGTTTAATAGTTTCGCTTAATTCTTAAACAAATGTAAGTCTGTAAAAACGATTACCCAAATTTTTGTTTAACTATTTTGTAAATAATTTAAACAAAGTAAAATTTGCCATGGAAATTACAACCCTGGCTGGGGTGCATATGAAAGAAAGGAGGTGTAATTATTTAATTGCCTCTAAAAGTTCTTCGGAAGAATGAACAGCCTGGCAGTTAGATGGCAAATGAGTGGAAGAAGAAACCTGTTGTCCACCCACAATTATTTTACAGGCAGGAAAAGCAACGGCCAGTTTAAACATGTATTCTTCAAATGAATAGCCCTCAACCGAAACGGTTTGGTAGGTTATCATGCAGTCGGGTTTAAATGCCCTGGCAATAAAATCGAGCTCGTTAAAGGGTAGTGAGCAGCCCAGGTAGGCCACTTCGTAGTTGTGCTTCCGCAAAAGATATTCGGTAAACAGCAATAACATATCATGCGTTTCGCCTTCCGGCAAAAAGAGGATAAATTTTTTAGTGCCAGGGGCTGCATCAACATAAATGCCATCTATTGCCACATACAACTTACGGCGGATAAGATTGGAAATAAAATGCTCCTGTGCTACCCTTACAGCACCCGTGGCCCAAAGTAAGCCGGTGCGGTTAAGAAAAGGGAAAATTAGTTTGCTGAAGGCATCCTCAAACCCGAGTTTTACGATTGCATCCGACAAAGTTTTTTCAAACCTTTTTTCATCAAAATCAATCATTGCATGAATCAAAGAATCCAGCAAATTGTCGGGTTGATTGGTTACTTCAAATACTTTTAAAACTTCCTTATCCAATTCACCTTTTTTCAATCCGGCTATTTTGGAAATTTTCATTCCGCTACGGTTAAGTGTAGCTATATTTAAAAGCAACCGGAGCTGGTCATCAGAGTAATAGCGGATATTGGTGTCCGTCCTTTCGGGTTTAAGAAAATGATACCGCTGCTCCCAGATACGAAGGGTATGGGCCTTTACCCCTGATAAGGTTTCTACCTCTTTAATTGAATACTGCCCCATGTTATATACTATGCAGGTTTAATTTTTGTTTAACAGCTACTCTTTTTTAATATATCCGGCATTTGGGGGAAGTTATCTAAAAGGTAAACATCACTTACAGTGCACTAACTATTTTACGGAATTTAACCAATACCAAATCTAACCATTCGAAAACAAGGAGATAAAAAAAAAGTTCAGTGCAACCATAAAGCCACCCTGTCTGCCAGCAAAAAAATAAAAAGAACAAACAGATACCGGAACGCGGTTTTATTAACCGAAACCCGAACCAATTTGTAAAACACCCACTGAATACCCATCGATATTAAAAACCAACTAATAAAATTGCTAATCGGTGGTGACTGCGTTTCCCATAACCAAAAACCATGTTTAATGGCAAAGCCTTCAAGTAACAAGTCTATAGCTACCATCAGCAAACTTGCAGCCAATATCCTTTGCCATCGGCCGTTTGTGTAATCTTTAGCAACGATGCCGCAAACGTAACTAAGCAAAACCCAGTTTAAACCAATAATAAGTGGCACACCAGCCAGCGATATACCCAGTTTTGAGGTGTAATGATAAACACCAAATGGCAGGCCGCTGTTAACACCGCATATCTCGGCTGCCATACCGGCTGCAAATGCAATAGCACAGAACAAAATGAAGTTCAGGTTAACCGGTTTTTGAAATATAATTACCAACACGAAACTGAGCAGCAGATTAATGGCGGCAAGATTTTCAAAGATTTGATTATAGCCAGGTGTATTTAAACCAATAACACCCACCCAATGACTTATCAGAAGCACTGAAAAAGCAAAGCTGGCATAGCGCGGAGAGATTAAAACATGAGAACTATCCGATGAGCTCATCGATAATTTTTGCCGAAAGTAAACAAAGTGGCACCCCACCACCAGGGTGAACACTGCCACCGCAAAAATACAGATTTTTGATTTTACGGCTAAAGTTAGGATGACGTAAAAAGGCAGAATATTTGTTGTTTGAAGAACTGCCGTATAAGGCTCCTAAATGGGACAAAGTTTTTGCACCGATGGTTTTGGGCGAGTTAACGGTTTCGGAAATTATCAATGGCTCAATATCAACACCCAGGCTAGCTTTTAACTTGGCCAGTATATTTTTGCGTGCTTCGCTAATCAACTCATCCCAATTTTGCCCCTCATCATGCGGTACATTGATAAGGGTAAACCAATTCTCGCAACTGGCAGGTGCATGTTGCTGCTGGTATTTTTTGCTGATAAAAACATAAACCGTGGGGTCGCTGTAAATCAGTTTTTTGTTGGTCAGATAATCAAACTCGCGGGGATAGTTACCGCTGAAAAATATGTTATGAAGGTCTAACTCAGGAAACTGCCGGTTTATTCCCCAATAAAAAATTATAGCGGACGTGGATTTTGGCTGCTCAATAATTTTGGCCGGTGCCTCCTGTTCGGGCATTAATTTCTGGTAAGTATAAACTACATCCATATTGCTTACCACAATATCGGCCTCATGTAAAATTCCTTTTTCAAAAATTCCGGTTGCTGTTTTACCTGTTATATTAATTTTCTGCACTTGTGAGTTGAACTTGAATTCCACCCCCAGCTCACAGGCCAATTGGTAAAGACTTCGCGAAAGATCGGGCATGCCGCCGTCCAAAAAATATCCTCCCTGGTTATATTCCGGATGCGCTATTACGTTTAAGGTTGAAGGGGCAATATAGGGGTCACTTCCGTTGTACGTGGCGTACCGGTTAAAAAGCTGAACAACCCGCTTATCTTTAAACTGACGGCTATTAGCAGCGTTCATATTTGTATTAATGCCAATATCCGAAATATTAAACAGGGCTTGTATAGACTTCAGCGTAAGATAACTGCGAAGTTTATGAACAGATTTGAACAGAAAAATATCTTTTGTAAGCAGATAAACTTTTTTAAGCTTACTTAAATGTGCCAATACATGGCTTGAGGGTTCTCCGGTTTTTAATTCAATTTCTGCAGCAAATTTTTCAGGTTGGGCAAAAGCACTTAACCGGGTTCCGTCAGGAAAAAAATAATTACAAATAGGGTCCAGTCGGTGATAGTGGTAATAGTCAGCCGGGTTGCGGCCGCATAACTGAAAAAGTTCATCCAGTAGTTCAGGGAAAGTGAATAGTGATGGTCCAAAGCCCCAGAAAAACCCGTCTTTTTCTATTTTGGTAGCCTTACCTCCATACGAAGGGTTAGCTTCAAAAACGGTCACTTCCAAGCCCTTTCGGGCTAACCTTACAGCAGTGGCCAGGCCACCAACACCTGAGCCAATTACAATTGCCTTTTTCTTCGCTTTGGTCATAACAGGCGATAAAAACATAAATCACCACGCAAAGTTCGGCACCATTTGGAAAAAGATAGGGTAAAGGATTGGGGGCCAACCTGCGCCCAATAAAAAAGCCCACAGGCAATTACCTATGGGCTTTCAAATGCAATTCAGAGATATTACTTCTTTACAATCAATTTAAATCCCGTTCCGTGAATGTTCAAAATCTCCACATTCGGGTCTTCCTTCAGGTATTTGCGTAGCTTGGCAATGTAAACATCCATACTGCGGCCGGCGAAGTACGAGTCGCTACCCCAAACGGCATTCAGGGCAACTTCGCGCTCTAATATACGGTCTGAGTAAACGGCCAGCATTTTAAGCAATTCAGATTCCTTGGTAGTAAGTTTAACTTCAGAATCAGTTGATTTAAGGATGCGGTGTGTATTATCGAAATCAAACTTGCCCAGTTTAAACTGGTTCTGGTTGCTTATTTCGGCCTTGGGCAAACGCTTAAAAATGTTTTCCATCCTCAGCGTAAGTTCTTCCATACTAAAAGGCTTGGTGATATAATCATCGGCACCCAGCTTTAACCCTTCAATGGTATCTTCTTTAAGCGCTTTGGCCGTTAAAAAAACAATAGGCACGGTGGCGTTAATGCGGCGCACATCTTTGGCCAGCGTAAAACCATCCTTTTTAGGCATCATCACATCAAAGATGCACATATCGTACTTATTGATTTTAAAATCGTTGAAGGCATCTTCGCCATTGCGTTTCAGCACAACATCATAATTCTTAATCTCCAGAGAGTCAGACAACAAATTACCCAGATTTACATCGTCCTCAACCAGGAGGATCTTTTTCTTTGATGACATAGGAGGAACAGTTTTAGATTTGTTAATTTAACTAATCAAAGCTAGTGTAGGTTTAAGGCCAGCCAAAAACCTTATCATTATTTAACAGTTGTATTGGGTATAAAAATATCGAACCTGCTACCCTTACCAGGTTCACTATCAACCTTTATTTCCCCACCGTGCGTAGTTATTATCACTTTTACATAACTTAAACCAAGTCCAAAACCCTTTACGTTATGTATATTACCGGTAGGCACCCGGTAAAATTTCTCAAATATCTTTTTCTGGTCCTCACGCGATATTCCAATGCCAGTATCTTCAATAGTTATCCAAATGCCTTTGCTGTTGCTTTTCGTACTAACGGTAATTTTAAGGTGGTCTTCTTTTTTATACTTAATGGCATTATCAAAAATGTTATAAAACGCATTGGTCAGGTGAAAAACATCACCAACTACCATTGGGTTCTGGGCATCCAAATGGCGCTCCAGTTCCCCATGCTCATTTTGTATCCTCAGTTCCAGCGAGTCTGCGATATCGTCCAGCAACTCGTTAATGTTCAACGTATCCAGCTTCAGTTTAAACTCACCCCTATCAAGCTTGGCTACCTGTAACACGTTCTCTATGTGCCCACTTAAACGCTTATTCTCCTCGTCTATTATGTTTGAGTAATTCAATATTTTTTCAGGGTTGTGTATTACCTTTTCGTTTTTCAGCATCTGGCTGGCAAGCGATATGGTAGCAACGGGTGTTTTAAATTCATGGGTCATATTATTAATAAAGTCGGTTTTAAGCTCATCCAGCCTTTTTTGGCGGAATATGATATAAAACGACCCACCAAAGCTTAAAAGGATAATGAGTATAAAGGCAATAGTTGCCGAAAGCATAAGCCACATGGCCTGAAAAATGTAATTCTGCTTTTGCGGAAAGCTGACTATCAATATACCCGAGTTTTCATACAAATCGTTCGGAAAAAGCTTGATGGAATAGAAATTAGTGTTTTGGGCTTCTTCCTTCCTTACTTGCAAATTGCCGTATAACATACCCTCGCTCCAGTTATCAAAAACTGCATACTGAAATGGCGTATTGATCCCTATTTTTTTAAGCTCATTGCCCAGCAACCGTTGAATCTGGTCGCCGGTTATGCGGTCGCGCAGGCACTTATCATCCAGCATAAATTGAATGGCCAGGTCCTGAAAAAGGCGATTGTATTTTCTGAACTGCATTTCAATGATATGGTGCTCACGGTCCACATCTGTTTTGGCAATATCACGGTCGGTCTTTATTTCATGCATCCGTTCAGCGCGCTCCTGTAAATAGGTAATGCTGCCCATAAACTTGCTTACAAACCCGGCACTGGTATCGCTGAAAGCAAATTTTAAAGCGTGTTGGCTGGTGCTGTCTACCAGCGTTATTTTAGGATGCTGGGTTTTAATACTCTCAACCGTATCCACCACATGGTTAATGGTTTTTCCCGCATCGGCCAGGCCCGAGTTGGAGAAGTAGGCTACTGCCTCATTCCGTTCAATACCTTGTGCCACATTGCCCAGCGCCAGGTAAACACCCTGGTCGAAGCGCTCTTCCCTTACCGCATAGTTTTCGCGTATCCAGCGGAGTTGTATATACATTAAGCCTACAAGGGCAATAGTTATACCGGCAATAATAAAGTTTACAAGTCTGGTGTTCATGGATGGCCAAAGATACGATTACAAAAATAAGCGGTGGTACATGCTTAACATCTGTTGTGATATATAATTAATTGATTGCAATTATTAACCATTAAGGACAAAGCGAACAGGCGCCCGAACCTATTTTTCAGTTTCAACTATCTTTAAAGCGTGCTCCAGCCACTTTGCCGGATATGAACAGGGCAATCGGGTCTAAAAAAATAGAATGTACACATCCTGATTGTTATAAGAGGGGTAATTGGCGGTCCGAAGAAGTCCTTGC
>CAISWS010000252.1 GCA_903889265.1 uncultured Bacteroidota bacterium | reverse complement strand
TGGAAGCACCTCAGTACCGGGATTGGGTGCCAAACCCATTATTGACATACTGGTAGGGCTCGAAAATGAAAGCCAGTTAGAAGAGGTAATACAGCCAATGATAAATGCCGGTTACGTATATTTTAAAAAATACAATCCGGTAATGCCCTACCGCCGTTTTTTCGTAAGGCTGGTTCCGAAAGTGGACAGTGCAATACCAGAGGTAATTGATTTGGAGGATGACTTGGTGGGTGGCAGGGACTTTACCGCTTTAACCAACATCCATATTATTGTAAAAGATACTTACCACCACAAAAGGCATGTGGCATTCCGCAATTACCTGAAAGCCCACTCTGATGTAAGGGACGAATATGATGCTTTAAAAAGAGGATTGGCTCAACGCGAATTTAAAGACACCCTTGAATATAACGATGCCAAAGACAGTTTTGTTAAGCAAACCGAACGCGACGCCATAAGCTGGTTTGAACGCCACGCCGGTAATTTATGAATCGCCAGGGCGTAACATCCGGGCATAATTATTAGATTCACCCCAACTTGAATATGATACTTAACCGTCCGCATTTTTTGGTTGTGGGGCCTGCCAAAACAGGCACCACCTGGTTATACGAGCAGCTAAGGCATGTACAGGGTTTTAAGATGCCTCCTACCAAAGAGGTCTGTTTTTTTAATGAGGTCAATTTTTTACATACTATTGACCCGGATAACGCCGCATTGTTGGAGAAATACGGCGTTATGGGTCATGAAATATCTGAGGCGGCAATTCAGGCAGCAAAAAAAAGGTTTGCCAAGCGTCGTAAACTGAACATGCAATATGCGTTTGAACAGAAGCAATACCTCTGGGGATTGTTTTACCGCTACTTTCCACGAAATACAACTCCTTTAAGCGCTTATTTATATTCCCTTCTTTTTACAAAAGAGGATGGCATTATCACCGGTGATATATCGCCGCTATATTTCCCCATAAAGGATGAAATAATTGGTTTGATAGCTGAGTATTTTCCGCAGCTAAAAGTGGTAATGATCATCCGCGATCCGGTTGAAAGGGCCTGGTCTAATATCCGGATGAATTATTACTCTGAACGTGCTGTGGCGGGATTTACAATTGAAGGCTATTTATCTAAACCAATTAACCGGGGAGGCGATTATGCATATGCCATTACTAACTGGGAAAAGCACTTTGGGCCCAACCGCATTCAATACTTATTTTACGATGACCTGGCCCGGCATCCCAACAAGTTCCTACAGCAATTTTTAGATTTTGTAAGGCCGGGTACGCCGGTTAACGCCGTTTTCGAAGGTAAGATAGGGAAGGGAGTTGAAAAGGAAATGGAGCCTGCCTTACGTACTGAGTTAATTAAAATGAACCTCCCTCAATATCATTTTCTTGCTAACAAGTTCGGCGCAGGGTCTTACCCTCAAAAGTGGTTGGAACGCATGTTGGAAGAACCAGGTGGTAAGGGCTAGGGGTGGTTACCACTTTTTCTTATCATTTTAAGCTTTAATAATTGATAATCAATTTGTTAACTCTCTCAAGACCCCTTTCCACTGGTAACCACCCCCCTTTCCATTTTTGTCTGATTAGTACCCGTATTTCTCCTTCCACAACTTCTTCAAATTATTGCGGATTTCAATTTCGCGGGCGTTATCGCCGGGGTCAAAGAATTTGGTGCCTTTAATTTTATCGGGCAAAAATTCCTGGTCTACAAAGTTGCCCTCAAACGAGTGGGCGTATTTATAGTCTTTACCATAGTTCAAATCCTTCATTAGCTTGGTTGGGGCATTGCGGATATGCAGGGGCACCGCAAGGTCGCCATACCGGCTAACGGCTTCTTTAGCAGCGCCTATGGCCGTAGTAGCAGCATTGCTTTTTGCAGAAGTAGCCAGGTAAATAACGGTTTGCGAAAGGATAAGGTCGCACTCCGGATAACCAATCATGGTTACTGCCTGAAAACAGGAGGTGGCGAGCAAAAGCGCGTTGGGGTTAGCATTGCCAATGTCTTCGCTGCTTAATATTAACAAGCGGCGGGCAATAAATTTTGGGTCTTCCCCGCCAGCTATCATCCGTGCCAGGTAATACAATGCCGCATTTGGGTCGCTGCCCCGTATGGATTTAATAAAGGCTGAGATAATATCATAATGCTGCTCGCCGCTTTTATCGTAAATCGCCATTTTTTGCTGTATCACCTGCTCAACAATGGCGTTGGTTATTTCAATCGGCCCGGAGGAAAAGGAATTAACTACCAGTTCTAATACGTTCAATAGTTTGCGGGCATCACCGCCACTGTATTTCAACAGCGCTTCGGTTTCTTTTATTGCTACATTTTTGCTGGCAATTTCTACATCGCGTTCAAGCGCATGTTTTAACAACAACTCCAGATCTTCCCTTTCCAACGGTTTTAAAACATAAACCTGGCAGCGGGATAACAAGGCCGAGATAACTTCAAAAGATGGGTTCTCGGTAGTAGCGCCAAACAGAATAATGGTGCCTTTCTCCACTGCGCCCAAAAGGGCATCCTGCTGCGCTTTATTAAACCGGTGGATTTCGTCAATAAACAAAATTGCTTTGCCTTCTTCTTTCGCTTTTTCAATAACTGCCCGCACTTCTTTTACCCCCGAATCAATTGCGCTGAGCTGATGAAACGGCAAGTTAACCTGCTCGGCTATAAACCGGGCCAAAGAGGTTTTGCCAACTCCCGGAGGCCCCCAAAATATCATAGAAGGGATATTGCCCGATTCAATCAGTTTACGCAGCACTTTCCCCTCGCCAATCAGGTGTTGTTGCCCAACAAATTCGGCGATGGTTTTGGGGCGGAGGCGTTCAGGTAATGGGGCTTGCATGGATACCGGTATTAAGCAATTTGGGTTAAGCAATAGAACTTGAAGATTTGACTATATGGCTGCACCAATCTAAATACTTAATACTCCCTGCTAAATACTAGCTATCAAAACAACCCGTAAAGTTCGGCATTCACCTTATTGATAACCTCGCCCTGGGCTTCTTCGTCTTCAGCAAAGTTTACCTGGTCAACGTCAATTACTAAAAGGCGGCCGTCTTTGTAATTGGCTATCCATTTTTCGTAGTAGTCGTTCAGGCGGCGCAGGTAGTCAAGGCGCAGGTTATCTTCATATTCACGGCCACGTTTTTGTATCTGGTTTACCAGGGTAGGCACGGTAGCCTTCAGGTAAATCAGCAAATCGGGTGGGCGTATTAGGGAAGATATAGTTTCGTATAACTTGGTATAGTTTTCAAAATCGCGGGTGGTCATCAGGCCCATGCTATGCAGGTTGGGTGCAAATATCATGGCATCTTCGTGTATCGTTCTGTCCTGTATTACTATCTCTTCGCCGCGCTGTATTTCAATAATATTGCGGAAACGCGAGTTCAGAAAGTATATCTGTAAGTTAAACGACCAACGGGGCATGTCCTCGTAAAAGTCGTTCAGGTATGGGTTATTTTCTACATCTTCAAACTGTGGCAACCAGCCAAAGTTTTTTGATAGTATTTTAGTTAAAGTCGTTTTGCCAGCGCCGATGTTACCTGCTATTGCAATGTGTTTAATCTGCTTCTTATCTACTCCTGCTGCTGCTTTCTTTGCCATATTTTTTTTCTTGAAATAGTTATCCCCCCCACCCTTCGGTTTGCCAAATGTAAAATAAGAATGCTAATCGTTAAATCAGTGTGTGCCTAAAAATAAAAATACTTTTTCTCTCAGAAACTTTTTATGCCAATAATTTCGCGCACATCTTTAATTGTTTGCGCAGCACTGGCCCTGGCTTTGCCACCACCATCGCCAATTATTTCGCTCAGCATTTTGTCGTTGGTGTTTAGTTCCTTTATTTTTTCACCAATGGGCGAAACGAATTTCACCATATCCTCGGCCAGTTGCTTTTTCAAATCGCCGTAGCGGATGGTGCAATCGTTGTATTTTTCGTCAAAATGTTGAATGGTTTCGGGGGATGAAACCAGTTTCATCAGGTCAAATATGTTCTGAATAACCAAAGGTTTAACTGAATTTGGCGCCTGGGGCCCGGCATCTGTTACTGCGCGCATCACCTTTTTGCGGATAGCCTCAGGCTCGTCAGATAAGTATATGCAGGTTTGTTCGCCTTTTGATTTACTCATTTTCCCTTCACCATCCAGGCTGGGGATAGAAACCAGGCTGGACCCAAAATTAAATGCCTGCGGCTCAGGAAAGTATTCAACACCATACAGGTTATTGAAACGTTTTACAAAATCCCGCGTCATTTCCAGGTGTTGCTGCTGGTCTTTACCTACCGGCACTTTTACCGCCTTATGGATGATAATATCCACGGCCATCAACACAGGGTAAGTGAGTAGCCCGGCGTTAACGTTATTAGGCTGGTCGCGCACTTTTTCTTTAAAAGTGGCTTCGCGCTCCAACTCACCCAAGTACGAAAACATGTTTAAAATAAGGTATAACTCAGGTATCTGCGGCAAATCACTTTGCAGGTATAAGGTGCATTTATCAGGGTCCAGTCCGCAGGCCAGGTATTCAACCACAATCTGCTTTACATTCGATTTCAGGTCGGCAGCCTTGGGGTGAGTGGTCAGCGAATGGTAATCTGCAACAAAGAAATAGCCATTGCATATTTCCTGCATTTTCACAAAGTTCACTACGGCCCCAAAATAATTGCCCAGGTGCTGTCTGCCTGTGGGCCTTACTCCGCTAACTACTATCTCCTTCAACATAAATTAAGCTTACTTTTTTATAAAACGCCAGTCCATTCTTACGCTTCACTGCCATAATAATGCGGTTCAAAGTCCTTCTCCTTCGGAGAAGGACTTAGGATGAGGCTCCGCTTTTATATTAAAGCAGAATGACGTAGGTTTGGCGAGCGAAAATAATTAAATGCATGAAGATAGATAATGAATTAGTTGACAGGCTGGCGGAGCTTTCGAAACTTGAATTTGACGAGCAGGCGAAAGAAGGTTTGAAAAAAGACCTGCAAAAGATATTGAATCTGGTTGAAAAACTGGAGGAAATTGACGTGGAAGGAGTGGAGCCCCTGATTTATATGACTGACGAGAAAAACGTTTTGCGCAAAGATGTGGTTAAAGACACGGTGAGTAAGGAGGATGCCCTGCTGAATGCCCCGCAGCGCGATTCGGATTATTTTAAGGTACCCAAAGTTATTAAGAAGTAAATTAAATAACCTGCTTTATGAACTTCGGCCCCGGCTGCTTGTTCAATACCTCTGCCACTTATACTGCAACATGCCAATTATAGAAATAAAGCACATAAAAAAAGAATATATCATGGGCGATCAGTTGATTTCGGCCCTTAAAGATGTATCTCTGTCTATTGACAAAAACGAATATGTAGCACTGATGGGGCCCTCCGGTTCCGGGAAATCTACGCTAATGAATATACTGGGTTGCCTTGATTCGCCTACTTCAGGTTCGTACCGCCTGAACAATACTGAAGTTTCATCCATGACTGATGACCAGTTGGCCCAGGTTAGAAATAAAGAAATAGGTTTTGTGTTTCAAACATTCAACTTGTTGCCGAGGCTTACTTCACTTGAAAATGTTGCCCTGCCGCTGGTTTATGCCGGTTGGAGCAGCAAGGACAGAAAAGCCCGTGCAGAAGAAGTGATGGCCATGGTAGGTTTAAAAGAGCGAATGACCCACAAACCCAATGAACTATCGGGTGGTCAACGTCAGCGTGTGGCTATTGCCCGTGCCTTGGTTAACAATCCGTCAATTATCCTGGCAGATGAGCCTACCGGTAACCTCGATACTAAAACCTCGTACGACATTATGGATATTTTTGAGCAGATAAACAAAAAGGGTAATACCGTTATATTGGTAACGCACGAGGAAGATATTGCAAAGCACGCCCGCCGCGTAATGCGCCTGCGCGATGGTTTGATTGAAACTGATTTGGCGAATGCGCCTATGGCAAGCGGGGCTTAGGTTAAAATTGCTCTGGAAATTATTCTATAATCGATAATGCAAAAGTCCTAACATCTTCTGTTCCCTAATGGGGGAGCCGTTTCAAGTCTAAATACCAAATACTTTATACTCAATACTTTTCTCATGAAAATTTACACCAAATCCGGCGATATAGGCGAAACCTCTCTTTTTGGAGGCAGAAGGGTTTTGAAAAGTGAACTGCGAATAGAAAGTTACGGTACTGTTGATGAACTGAACAGTTGGATTGGCCTGGTGCGTGACGTAACAATCGATGCGGATACGCGCGAGCTTTTAAAAGAAATACAGGACCGGTTATTTACGCTTGGCTCCGAATTAGCTGCAGGCTCAGATAAGCAAGCCCAAAAAGCGCCAGACTTGCATGAAGCGGATATAGAGCGTTTGGAGAAAGCTATAGATGCAATGGACGAAAAGCTGGAACCTCTTCGTAATTTCATTTTACCGGGCGGGCATGTGCATGTTTCATATTGTCACCTGGCCCGGACCGTTTGCCGACGGGCGGAGCGTTTAACTGTAGCGCTGAATCAAACTGCGGAATTACCCCCGCTTATTATAAAATACCTGAACCGGCTTTCCGATTACCTGTTTACACTCAGCCGCATGATGGCTAAAGACCTTGGGGCCGAAGAAGTGAATTGGTTGCCAAGGAAGTAACCGCTGTATAAGCTTATTTACCATTAATAACCGTGCCTGCACTGTTTACTTCCATTTCAGTAACACCGGTTTTTACGGTGGTGCAGGATGATGGTTTTCCTTGCCCGTTTATAATGCAGACAACTTCGTTAATATTGGCGTAAATAGTATTGGTGCTTAATCCGCCGTAAACTTTTTGTTTGGCTTCGGGGGTTTTCAACTCATCTTTGCGTCCTGCAAAAATTGTAACCGACTTTTCGGACAGGTTTTTTAGTTCAATAGCTACCGAATTACCTACCGCAGCTGATGTTTTTTTAAGCGGCTCTTTGGCACCTGTACCCTGGCTATAAGCGTGGGTTAGCAAAAGAAAAATGCCCAGGGTAAGGATTGATTTAAGTGGCTTTTTCATAAATAATTACTTTAACTGTATTAATAACGCTTTTGAAGTCCTGGCATTGTGTTTTTTACTAATTATCAGGCCGTAAATTCAATAGTTATTCATAAACTTTAAATTGCACAATGGTCAAAAACAAAAACTGTTCCAACTGCGGGGCAGCATTTAAATGTGGCGCTACTGAATCTACCGGAACTTGTTGGTGCACTGCCTTACCTAATATTGTGCCTATGACCGCAGGTGCTGAATGTTTATGTCCTGATTGCCTTAAAATAAAAATAAAGCAAATTGAGCACGCTAAAGTTGATGTAAAGCAGCAGGGCGATAAATAAACTTCATAGCAAACTTACTGTTTACTGTAAGCATATCTGCACAATAAATATCCGTTTACACGTTAAAGGCTTTTAATCCTCCGGAAGATTATATGAACGGTGTAATGGATTTTAATAATGTTAATAAAGTAGGCCGTAAAAATAATTTGCTTGTTATATTTGAAACCAACAGCGGGTTATGAAATCAATTAGTTTATATATTGTTTTAGCATTTGCACTTGCCTTTGGCGGATGTAAGAATAAAACCTGTATTGAAAACCGGAGTGATTTTGCCAAATACTATAGTCAGTACCGCCTCTCGGGCAATTTTGTTTTGTACGACTTAAAGAAAGATAAATACATCTATTATAATCAGGGGCAGGCTCAGCAGGCTTATCCTCCCGGGGGAACCTTTAAGCTTTTTTTATCGCTGGTAGGTTTTGAAACAGGAAACATTCAAAGCCCGGGTGTGGATGTAAGCGAACTTAAAACAACCTGGAAACCTGAACGCGAAGCCAAAGCTGTATACCAATCTTCATCCGTGCATTATTACGAGATACTTTCTCATAACATCGGCCAGCCGGAAATAAAAAACTGGATGGATAAAGTGCAATATGGAAACGCCGATACCAGTGGTGGTATACCCAGGTTTTGGCAGAATGGAGGTTTAAAAATTAGTTCAGATGCACAGGTTGCTTTTATGCGCCGGCTGTACGAACACAAATTACCTTTTTCGGAAGTAAACATGGAGAAGGTGAAGGGCATGATGGCCATTGAAGATACTATGGGTTATAGCTTAAAAGGTAAAACCGGTTGGGCTGAAGAGGACAACGAAGACATAGGTTGGTTTGTTGGCTATATTGAAACCAAAGATGATACCTTCTTTTTTGCCAATTGCATTCAAAGCACGGACCCCGGAAATCCATATTTCGAAAATGCCCGGATGGATATCGCTTACAAGATCTTCCATAATCTGAGGATAATACCGGATTGATTCGGTAATTCAGTAATTCGGCAATGTGATGATGAAGGCAGAGGTCGTGTATTTCATTTTCGAATCGCCGAATTGCCAAATTATCACATGCTACACCTTCCAATCAATTTGCTCTTTTCCCTCTTTCTTCAAAATTTCGTTCGTTTTTGAAAAGTGCTTACATCCATAAAACTGCGTAACTGAAAAAGGAGAAGGGTGGGCCGATTTTAGTACAAAGTGTTTGGTGCTGTCAATCAACGCCGCTTTATCCTGGGCAAATCTTCCCCAAAGCAGAAACACTATCCCGGTTTTTTGGTCAGATATCTTTTTAATAACAGCATCGGTAAAAGTGTGCCACCCGCATTTGGCGTGTGAGTTAGCTTCGCCTTCATTTACTGTAAGTGAAGCGTTAAGCAGTAACACTCCCTGTTTGGCCCAGTGTTCTAAATTGCCATGGTTGGGTGGGTCAATACCTAAATCATCCTTAATCTCTTTAAAGATATTTACCAGTGATGGCGGAGGCTTAACGCCGATCGGTACAGAAAAGCACAAGCCATGCGCCTGGCCTTCACCATGGTAAGGGTCTTGCCCGATGATTACCACTTTCACTTTGTCAAATGGTGTCAGGTTAAACGCATTAAATACCAACGGGCCTGGTGGAAATACTCTTTTACCCTTAGCCTTTTCGCTCAAAATAAATTCTTTAATACCAGTAAAATAGGACTTGCTGAATTCGTCGGCCAAAGCTTTTTTCCAGCTTTCATCTATTTGGACAGAGGGTTGGGTTTCACTCATGGTTGAATGTGTTAAAGTGATAAGGTGCGAATGTATTAAAGTGTTTGATTGTAGTTACAAGCCTTATTGCAAATTATAACAGCCCCTTTTGATTAACGTGCTGCACGCCAACACATGAGCACTTTCGCACCTTAACACGCAATCGTCAATGAAAGGTATATCTGAACCCAACAAACCCTTTAATCCCTTCATTGGAGATAAAGCCATACTCGGTATCAAATACATACCCATTCGGATTATTGATATTTACCATCCTGTTAAACGGATCGAAAGGGCGCATAATCGGATTACTCTGCATAAAATTAAACAGGTTTTTAACGCCGAAATAAATCTCAACTCCCTTCTTAAATTTCTTGGTTATCTGAATGTTTTGAATCGAATACCAGGTCGACATACCAGGCCTGTAGTCGTTAGGTTCCGTTACCAGCAACATTGGGCTAACCAGGTTCCCTGTCCAGTCCAGCGAGAGTTGCGCTACCGGGAAACTATAGCTTAAATAAAAATTACCGGTAAAGTGCGGCGAGTGCTGTGTCGGAGCTTTGGTTCTTATTCCGTTTACGGTATCAACCTGCCAAACATCAACATAATAAAAACTGACTCCTACTTTAAGCGGATAACTAAACGTAAAATCTGCACTGGCACTAAATCCCGGAGCATCTAAACCACCTTTCGAATTGTAATAAGTTATCAGGCCGGGCGTAGAGTAATCAGGGTCAATGTAGTTAATAAAATAAGTGTAAAACGCGCTTACATCAACACTTAAAACCCCAAAGGGTAATTTTTGCACACGGGTGTAATTGGCGTTTAAGGTTAAATCAGATTCAGGTGTCAATTTGACTGGTATATATACAACCTGCCCCTGAGCCATTGCACCAAAACCATCGTTTAGCAGGTCGGGTACTCTGTAGCCCGTACCAATGCCAAACCTGAATACGTTTTGCAAATCCTTTGAATTCCACTTATAATTTAATCTGGGCGTTGTAATCGGGCCTACCCTGTTGTTATAATCAAACCGAACACCCAAAACCATTTTATGCCCTTCGGCAATTGATATTTCATCTTCCATAAATGCACCGGCAATATGTGATGTGGGTGAGGTGCCGGTTATAAAATCATTTGAAAGCGAAGTGTTATCAGCGTAGTATTTCATTCTATAGGTAAGGCCCATCAGCAGGTCGTTGTGGGTATCAACTTTTTTATTCCAGCTTAGTTGCGCAAAAATGCTGCGTTGCCTGCCACTATAATAATTAGGTCCGAAAAATGCGTTTTGGTAATGCTCACTGTAATCAGCCTCCAGCAGTATTTTTTCTTTTAGGGGTAATTGATATTTAAAACCTGCCTGCCACTGTTGGGTACGTATCCATTCGGTATAATACACATTGCTTCCGATATCCCGCCCAGGGGTGTTCATTTGTCCCCCGAAGCGGTCTTCAAACAGGTAACGGGCATAAACGGTGGCAATGCGGTCATCCTTGCGGGCAATATTCCATTTATTAAAAAAGTTTACTCGGTTGGTAAGTGGTATATCCATGAAACCATCTTTATTCAAATCCCAACGCGTGTTCATGTTTTCTCCACTTATCGAAAACACTGAACTTGCATTTTTGATTTTGAACGAGGCCGAAAAATCCTCGGTTGTTTCAAGGTAGGAGGTAAGCTCAACATTAGTATAAAATGTGGGAGTGTTGTCGGGATTTTTGGTGATAATATTAATAACCCCGGCCATGGCATCGGAACCATACAAGGTTGACGACGCACCCTTTACCACCTCTATTTTATCTACTATGCTCATGGGTAAAGCTGAGAGGGCATACGTTCCTGCCAGCCCGTTCATGGCCGGTACCCCGTCAATAAGAATCTGGGTATAATTTCCTTCAATACCATTTATCTGTATATCGCTGGTATTGGCCACGCCATTGTCTACATCAGGGAAAATGCCGTTTACGCTGCCTAATGCGTCCCAGAGGTTATTGGTTGGATTGCGTTGAAAGTATTGCGTGGTGTAAACGTCAACCGGCGTTACGCTGTTTAGCTTGGTGGCCTCTTTCATATTGCCAGTAACTACAACTGCGTTTATCATAGAAGTAAGGGAGATAAGTTCCGCATTTACTTTGGTGGTTTCTCCAGCTTTTATTTCTATCTCCTGCTGAAAATTTTCATAGCCAATAAATGTTATGCGCAACTGGTATTTACCTGCTGGTATATCCCTTATTTCAAATTCCCCGTTTTTACCCGCGCTTACTGCAAATGTTGTTTTGAGTAACATAACAGAAGCCTGTTGCAGCGTATCTTTGCCAGCCATGACCCTTCCCTGCAAAATACCCGTCCCCTGCTGCGCAAACAAAACAATGGCCCACATTAAAAATATAGCAGTGAAGAGTTGCTTCATTGCGATAAATATAATGCTGAAACGGCAATGTGTTTAGATCAGAGGCAAAATACAAGCCTCTCGTTCAAACCTTTTACTAATTTTCCGGTATGAATAGCAGCCCAACAGAAAATGTCGGTAAAAGAGATTACAGTTCCATAAGCCCCTCGGCAAAACAGTTATTGTTGCTAAAGGGGTTTACGGAAATACCTTATGCGAGACAAGCAGCACAGTTAATGTTGCGGCCTAAAGAATACGTTGCCAATCTGGCCGACATGGACTTTTCATTCAATGCCCGGCTCATGCATTTTGAGTCACGGTACAGGAGTATTGATGAGTTGCTTTCGGATTTGCCTGTTCGAAATATTGTTGAATTGTCATCTGGTTTTTCATTCCGTGGCCTGAATTTAATTATGCATAAGGATGTTAATTATATTGATACCGACCTGCCGGAAGTAATTGACATTAAAAAGAATTTTATTGATGCTTTTACCTTGGGAGATTTTAATCCGGTGGGCAAATTACAAACCCTGCCGTTGAATGCGCTGAACGAACAGCAGTTTAAAAGCACTGTTAACCTTTTCCCATCTGGTGAGTTAGCCATATTAACAGAAGGTTTAATGATGTATTTAAATCCGGAAGAAAAAAATAGGCTATGCCGTATCATTCATAGTGTCCTTAAAGAGCGCGGCGGTTATTGGATTGTGGCTGATATTTACATCAGGAAGGATATTGACCAGCGCAATATCATGGTAACCGAGGCTTTACAGGGTTTCTATGACACACATAAAATAGAAGAAAATAAATTTGAAAGCTACGAAGCCGCAGAAAAATTATTCAGGGAATATGGCCTTGTTATAGATAAAGCTGCTGGCGGGGATTATTCCAACCTTACCGGTTTGCCCGGCTTTTTAAGTAAAGCCAGCGAGGGCCAGGCAGACATTATTAAGAATGCGGGTAAAATAAGAGCTACGTGGAGATTGAAAGTGGCTGTTTGATTTTTCTTACGGTCATAACAATTAATCTAATTTTCTACATTCGCACCTTCAATGAAATTTCTACCTGCCCATATAACCCAGCTTAAAGAAATACTCACGGTTCCTAAAAACGTGGTAATTGTAACGCATCGCAACCCCGATGGTGATGCGCTGGGCTCATCGCTGGGTTTTAAATCTTTTCTTGAAAAACTGGGGCACGATGTTAGTTTTATATCCCCCAATGCTTATACCGTTAACCTGAAGTGGATAAAAGGCACCGATAGTATTATGGTGTACGAAAATAGCATTGGCAAAAAGATATGCGATGCTAAAATTAAAAGCGCCGACCTTATTTTCTGCCTCGATTTTAATGCGCTTAGCAGGCTTGAAAACCTGGGCGAGGTGATTAAAGGTGCTGCGGCATATAAAGTGATGATAGACCATCACCAGCAACCGGAATCATTTGCCGACCTGGCTTTTTCTGATACAGGCTATTGTGCCACCGCCGAAATGGTATACGATATTATTGATGATATGGGCCACGCTGACCTTGTTGACGGGCAAATTGCCGAATGTTTATACGTTGGCCTTGCAACCGATAACGGATTTTTTCAGTTCAATAATACTACGCCTAACGCTCATATGGTTGCCGCTTCACTCATTGCAAAAGGCGCTAAGCCCGATTATGTTAGTGAGAAAGTAAACAATGTATTCCGCGAAACGCGCCTCAGGTTTTTCGGTTATTGCCTGAATGAGAAGTTAAAACTTGTAAAGAATAACCAGGTGGCTTACATGATGGTTACACAGGCTGAGATAAAAAAATTTAATTTGCAGTCAGGCGATAGCGAGGGCTTGGTAAATTATCCCTTTAAAATTGAAGGGGTAAAAATGTGTGCTTATTTTAGCGAAGAGCCTGATAAAGTAAAAATATCGTTTCGCTCGCGCGTAGAGGTGGATGTTAATACATTTGCCCGCAGTTTTTTTGATGGTGGAGGCCACAGAAATGCTGCAGGTGGTATGAGCACTGCAACCTTAGCCAATACTGAAAAGAAGTTTTTAGAATCGCTGGAGACCATGGATTTTTCTAAATAAACAGAGTATGAACAGAATAACAAAACCCCTGTTAATTGCGCTAACACTGATTGCGGGCATCCTTACTTCCTGCAATAACAATAAACCTGCCGATGCAACAGCAACCGCGGCTACCACACCGGCACCTGCAGCTCCTGCCATGGCCCCAACGTCGGATAACCCTAACTGGAAAACAACCCCGGGTTTATATGCTGTAATAAGCACCGCCAAAGGTGATATCGTTTGTGAGCTTGAATATCAGAAAGCTCCGGTAACAGTGGCCAGCTTTGTAGGCCTTGCCGAAGGAAAAATAAAGAACACCTTTAAGAAACCCGGACAGCCATATTTTGATGGGCTTACATTCCACCGTGTTGAACCCGGATTTGTAATTCAGGGCGGCGACCCGGCAGGTAACGGAAGTGGCGGTCCCGGCTATCAATTTGCAAATGAGGTATCGCCCGACTTAAAGCATGACCGGGTAGGAACCCTCGCTATGGCAAATGCCGGTCCTAATACCAACGGAAGCCAGTTTTACCTTACTCTTCAGGCTACGCCTCAGTTAGATGGGCACTATAGTGTTTTCGGTTATACAGTTCAGGGTTTGGCTACTATCTCGCAGGTGGAAAAAGGCGAAAAGATAAACAGCGTAAAAATTGTAAGGGTAGGCCCGGATGCCGAGGCTTTTGATGCCGCCAAAACCTTTGAAGGAAAGGCAACAGACCCGGGTAAGGCTGCCGATGATATGGCGCAGAAAAAGGCTGACTTCAAAAAGCAGTATGCCGCCCAGGTAGCACAAATTGTGCAACAAAATGCAGGTTATCAGCCAGAGTGGGATAAGAAAGTAAAAGCCAAATACCCGACAGCAAAGAAAACAGCAACGGGTTTATATTACATAATAACAAGCCCGGGCTCAGGCGCACAGGCGCAGCAGTTTGATAATGTAAAAGTGCATTACACCGGCACGCTGTGGACCGGCAAAAAATTTGATTCATCATATGACCGCGGGCAGCCATTGCCGTTAATGCTGGGAGTTGGTAAAGTAATTCCGGGCTGGGATGAAGGTATTGCACTGTTAAAACAAGGCGGTAAAGGCAAATTGATAATTCCTTTTTACCTGGCTTATGGTGACCAATCACCTGGTGCAGACATACCTGCAAAATCTGACCTTGTTTTTGATGTGGAATTGGTTTCGATAGACAAGCAATAAACATATTTTATAACCCATTAATTTTAAAACGCTAAAACACAAAAAATGAAGAAAATACCTTATTTATTTATATTCATGATAGTGCTTACGTCATTTAAACCCGGAGAAAACGAAAAAAACAAAAAAATGGAACCAGGCATTTACGCAGAAATCACCACATCCAAAGGAGTTATCCTAGGCAAATTAGACTACGAAAAAGTTCCCGTAACGGTAGCAAACTTTATTGGCCTTGCAGAAGGTAAAATTCCTAACAAGGCAAAGGCTGCCGGCGTTCACTTTTACGATAGCCTTACTTTTCACCGCTGTATACATACCCCACAGCCTTTTATGATACAGGGAGGAGATCCTGCAGGTAATGGTTCAGGCGGCCCGGGCTATTCTTTCGGCGATGAATTTGATATGTCGCTGAAGTTTGATAAACCGGGATTGTTTGCCATGGCTAATTCAGGCCCGTCTACAAACGGTTCGCAGTTTTTTATTACTGAAGGTGTAACTTCATGGTTAAATTACAAACACTCCATTTTCGGTACTGTTGTTGAAGGCCTGCCATTGGTAAGCCAGATTAATAATGGAGAGGTAATTAACAGCATTAAAATAATCCGGGTAGGTAAAGCTGCCGAGGCATTTGATGCTATGGCCGTTTGGGCAAAAAAGGATGAATTGCTGAAAAAGAAGGCAGATGAGTTTAACGCTCAAAAAGCAGAAGCAGATAAAGCTAAAACCATTTCGGCTGATGACTTTGTAAAAAAGAATTACCCTAAAGCAATTAAAACTGCAAGCGGCCTGTACTATGTTGTTGAAAAAGAAGGAACAGGCGCTAAAGCCGAACCAGGCAAAAAAGTTTCGGTTCACTATACCGGAAGGCTGGCTGATGGTACCAAATTTGATTCATCATACGACCGTAACCAACCACTTCCGTTTACCTTAGGACAACACCAGGTAATTGCAGGTTGGGACGAAGGTATTGCTTTAATGCATGTTGGTTCAAAATACAAGCTTATCATTCCCGCATCTTTGGGCTATGGAGCTAACGGCGCTGGTGGCGTAATACCTCCAAACGCTACCCTTATTTTTGATACAGAGTTGATGGATGTTCAGTAAATAATAAAGCCTGTTATGCAGGTAAATAATAAATTGAAAGAGGCACCTTAGGGTGCCTTTTTTGTTGTTTAAAGGGTGGCTGCAGCATATACAAAATAAATATACAGGCAATTGAAAAAATACTATTTTCATTTATAAAGAATAAATGATTAAGCTTTGTTCCTCAATGTGGGCTAAGGCAAATGTAAAACCTGTAAGCATGAGAAAAATGATTGCGCCTTTTGTTTTTATGATGATTTCTTTTTTGGTGGGCCACGCAAGCATTGTTGACACCACGTCCGATTCTACAATGAGTTATGAGGAATTGCTGGCTAAAATTGACACGTTTAAATATCAAAATTCCGGCCAGGTTAAAATTGGCGAGGTTGCTGTTTTAAATATCCCCGCCGGGTTTAAATTTCTGGATGGCCCCCAGGCCGCATCGGTTTTACACAATGTTTGGAAGAATCCTTATGCCCCATCGCTGGGGATGCTCTTTCCGGAAGATAAAGACCCTTTTATGCCCGGCTGCTGGGCAGTAGAAATAACTTACGAGGAAGAAGGGCACATAAAAGATGATGATGCCAAAGACATAAAATATGATGAACTGCTGGTTCAGATGCAAAAGCAGGTGGAAGAAAGTAACGGGGAGCGCATACGCCAGGGTGGAAGGGCCATGGAACTTACAGGCTGGGCCGAGCCACCATCATATGACGCAAATACACACAAACTTTTTTGGGCCAAGAAACTAAAAGACGTTGGCGATTCGGTGGAATGGTTAAACTATAACATCCGCATTTTAGGCCGAAAGGGAGTACTAGTACTAAATGGCATAGGGGGCCTTGATCAGCTTGCTGAAATTAAACAGCAAACGCCAACCATACTTGCGGCCACCAATTTTACCAGCGGCAATACCTACCAGGAGTTTAACAGCAGCATGGATAAAGTAGCAGCCTACGGCATTGTAGGCCTTATTGCGGGCGGGGTGTTGGCCAAAACAGGGCTGCTGGCAAAGCTTGGTATTATATTACTCAAATTCGCCAAGCCATTGTTGATGGCGCTTGCCGCAGCCGGGGCCTGGGTTGTGCGCCTTTTTAAGGGCAGGAGTGAAGGCGATGGCAGCAGCTAATCAGCTTTGCCATGAACTTACAACTTCATAAAGGTTAGCAAACAATTTCCAAACAACCGGCAGGCCCATTATATTCGCGCTAAAATTTTTAAGGATGAACCGGATATTCAGTGTTTTGGCAATTATTGCTTTGCTTACTTCATGTAACTCAAAGCAGGAGTGGAAAAAGAAGGCAATTGACGATAAGGAGAACGCTTTGGCAGAAGCTGCTAAAAAGGGCAAAATAGATACTGCTGGTGTTAAGGACCTTTTGGTAGCTTACGATTCGTATGTGGCAGCGTTTCCTAATGATTCCAATAGCGTTAGATACCTTTTCAGAGAGGCCGATTTTTATCGTTACATGCACAAGCCTCAAAAGAGTATTGCGATTTATACCAATATTTACAACGCTTATCCTACCTGCTTCAGACGTCCTTATGCACTATTTCTTCAAGGCTTTATCTATGAAAATGAAATACATAACCTTGATTCGGCAAAGGCGAAGTATGAGATGTTTCTACAGATTTACCCTAACCACCCTATTGCCAAAGATGTAAAAACAACCCTTGAGTCCTTAGGCAAGACCCCGGAACAGATTATAGCCGAATTTGAAGCCCGGCAAACTGCAGATTCTTCAATGACCGGAATGAAGGACACCAGGGATATGAAAGACATGAAGGGTATGAAATAAAAAAAGCCATCAACTTTCGTTCATGGCTTTCGGTTATGTGTTTAACCATTTAGTTAATTCCAGTCCATTTGTTCATCATCGCCAATGTGCGGTGTTGATGTAGGATTGGTTGTTTCTGAATCGTTTAATGAAATTTTAGGGGTCGGCTTTACCGGTGTCTCTTCGTCTTTACTGCGCTTCTGGTGATTTTCTGAAGAACCTTCCTCGCCAGGTCCATCACTACCAGTTCTTACCGGGCGCTCGGAATCATAATCGTATTCCGGCATCAGTTCGGTTTTGATATAATCAACAGTTTCATTTAAGGCTTCCAGAAATTTTTTGAAATCTTCCTTATAAAGGAAAATTTTATGGCTGTCGTAACCATCACCTTCAAATTTCTTTTTGCTTTCGGTAATTGTTAAAAAGAAATCTCCCTGTTTGGTGCTTCTTACGTCAAAAAAGTAAGTTCTCCGTTTACCTGCCTTCAGTTTCTTGCTAAAAAAGCCACTATACTTTCCACCATTGCTGTTCTCTTTCTCCACGTTTAGAAGGTTTTAGGTTTTGGTTAGTCAATCAATATTTAATTAAAGTTAGAATTTTTGCTGTATTTCCAATTAATATCTTAACAATTATTGTACCAACCCTGGTATAACCTCTTCCTTTTCCTTTTGTTCACTCAATTGCTTCTCGTATATCTCGTAATAAACACCCCCCTTTTTCAAAAGTTCACTATGGGTTCCCTGCTCGGCTATCCTGCCATCATCCAGCACTATAATGTTGTCAAAATGCATCAGTGCAAAGATGCGGTGAGTTATAATGATAGCAGTTTTGCCTGCTAAAACCTCATCCAGATTCTGTTGTATTTGCTTTTCTGTGGCGGTATCCACTGCGCTGAGGCAATCATCAAGCAGCAAAACGTTAGGCTGTTTAACCAGCGCACGGGCAATGGATATGCGCTGCTTTTGCCCACCCGAAAGGGTTACACCTCTTTCGCCAACTATGGTTTCGTAGCCCTCAGGGAATCTTTCTATTTCCTCACCGATGGAAGCGTAGGTAGCATAACGTTTGGCCGTTTCCTTATGTATTTCGGGCAAACCAAAGCCGATGTTTTCTGTAATGGTTTCAGAAAACAGGAAAATGTCCTGTGGCACAAAACCTATTTGCCGGCGATAGCTACCAAGTTGCCTTTGTTTAATATCAATACCATCAACCAAAATTTTACCGCTTGTAGGATCATACATCCGCATCATCAGGTCGGCAATGGTTGATTTGCCCGAGCCGGTTCTGCCAATTACAGCCAGGCGCTGACCCGGATTTACTTTAAACGACACGTCCGCTAATGCTTTAATCCCGGTATCAGGATATGTAAACGACACATGGACAAAGGC
>CAISWS010000251.1 GCA_903889265.1 uncultured Bacteroidota bacterium | reverse complement strand
CGGCCTCCCCGAAAAACCCAGCGAAAAGAAAGAGCAAGAGGAGAACGAGCAGTTAGGAGGATAAAAAATAATGCTGAATGATGATTTCTGATTTAAAACCCGCGTTTCAGCATAATACTGCTTTAAATCAGCAATCATAATTCGCCAATCAAAATTTACAAAACCCCTTTTAATGGCACGGCCTCCCTTCCAAAGGTTAGGAACGCTGCGATAGAAGTAGCGCTGTATATCGGTCATTGCCCTTCAGCATAAAACTGCTGGGTCCCGAAACCAAGTCCCCGAGTAGATTAAGAAAGAGCTAAATTTGGCCTCTACAAAATATCCAAATCCCTAGCCACATAATAACTTGGCACCAGCGGCCTGAAGCTGGTCATCTTCCTCAGTTTTGAAGTGTCCATGATACCCTCAAACGGATACGCTAAGGGGCCCTCTTCCGCTTCAAATGTATCAGCGGCAAGTCCGAACGAATCAACAAGTTCATAGAGGCTTATTGGGGCATCATCTACTACATTGAATATCTCTCCGTTTAGCCCATCAGTATTAAGCAAAATGGTTAAAGCCTGTGCAACATCCAGGTGATGCACCATGTGCATTCTGGATCCTGAGTGCCGTTTCCATTTTTTCAGTATCGGTATTATCTCTTCTATATGCGGATCGCCATCGCCATATACAAAACCTAAACGCAGTACGCGCACATCAAAGCCCTGGCTTTTGTGCATCGATATAAGTTCATGCTCGGCCGCAATTTTACTGGATGAATACGCGCGTGGGTCATTAATATTTACTGCATCATCTTCCCTGGCCGGGCGGCGGCTGTTGGGTTGGTATACATTACCGGTGCTTACAAAAACAAACCTCTTTACTCCTGCCGCAATAGCTGCATTTGCAAGTGCCACAGTACCGGAGTGATTTGTTTTGATAATACCCTCATTATCCGTAAAGGTGCGGAAATATGCAGCAATATGTATCACTGCATCTATATCCCTTACAGCCGGTGGCAAAGTATCCGGGTCATTTAAATCCCCTATAACTACTTCGGCACCCTGCTCTGCCATTAACGATGCTTTCGCAGCATCACGCACCAGTATACGCACGTTGTAACCCTTTGCTAAAATGCGCGTAACAAATCTACTGCCTACCTTTCCGGTGGCACCGGTAACTAATATTTTCATGCCTTTTTTGTTTAATAAATTAAAAATACAACCGGACTGCTTAACAAACTACCACGGAATAATGGAGTTCTCCCAACGTGTAAAAGTACCGGTAGGGCCGTCCGGGCCCAGCATCGCTACACGCACTACTTCCCGCGAACCTTCCTCTAAAGATTGCGTGCCCTCATATCCGTTAAGGTTAGTTTTAGTAAAGCCGGGCGAAACCAGGTTAACTTTTATAGCAGTTGACTCCAGCTCCACCATCATAGCCAGCGTTATAGCATTAAGCGCTGTTTTTGATGCCGGGTAAACAGCGCCGAAAAACGGATGATAGTGATAGGCAGGGTCAGCATTGAGCCCGAGCGAGCCTACGGCGCTTGACACATTGATGATGCGCGCATCCGTGGAGAGCCGCAGAAGCGGCAGCATAGCCTGATAAACAGCGAGGACACCAAATACGTTGGTCTCCCAAACAGTCCTCATTTCATCCGGCGATACATTACTGGCCAGGGTGAGTTTAGCGTATTCAGCAAGGCTAAGGCCCAACTGCTGTTTCCTGGTATTTGAAATAGCTGCATTGTTCACCAGCAGGTCCAGCCGGCCAAACTCCGCACGGATGCGCTCTGTGGCAGCGGCTATTGAAGCCCTGTCTGTAACGTCAAGTTGCAGCGCAATGGCGCCGGTGCCTATCGCTTCGGCTGCGGCAACGCCTCGTTCAAGGTTGCGCGAGCCCACCAATACGGTAAGCCCGTTTGCCACAAGCTCTTTAGCTACCTGAAAGCCGACTCCCTGGTTAGCACCGGTAACAAGTGCGATACGTTTATTTTGTGTAGCCGATGATTTGGTTGTTTCCATATGTTTATAATTTATAAGGCAAAAGTCTGAGTAAAATGCGCCGGGGTGTTAAAGAGAATCAAACCAAAAAGTATGATTATCAAACCTTTCTCTAGAATTAAATCCAAATGCAGCTTAACACAAAGAGCTCAAAGGAAAAGCCAATAAAAAGGCCACCAATAATATATTTTTTGGTGTTCTTTGTTTTAAGCTTTGTGTACTTAGTGTTAAACTGCATTTAGTTCTTTACTTATAAATGCTTTCTGATGGATTTTGGAGTAGTACCGGTTACCCGTTTAAAGTAATTATTAAAGTAGGTGGGGTAATCGAACCCTAAACCGTAGGCAATATCGGCCACGCTCCAGTCGGTGTATAGCAACAAGGCTTTTGCTTCGGCGGCAATGCGCTCTGCAATATGCACAGAGGTTGGCTTACCCGTTACTTCCTTTACCGATCGGTTGAGATAGTTTATATGTACCGAAAGGCTTTCAGCAAAATCCTGCGCAGTCCTTAGCTTCAGTGGCTCAGCAGTATTTTCAATAGGAAATTGCCTGTCGAGCAAATCCAGAAACAAATTGGTAATACGGTTAGCCCCGTTTTTATGATGCACGCCGTTTTGCGTTGGCTGAATCCTCAATGCTTCGTGTATAATAAGCTCTATACAGCTCCGCAGCAATTCATTCCTGTATTCATAATGGCCATTGTATACACTCATCATTTTTTGAAAAACACCGCGCATAAACACAGCCTGTTCTTTGTTAAGCGGAATGATAGGTGATCTGTCAACATTACATAAAGGAGAGTTTTTCAAAATCTCCGTCCGCTCCCTGCCAGTAATAAAAGCCCCGGTAAAAAGGCAGGCATAGCCACTTGTATTTTTAGATTGACGGATAACCGAGTGCGGTACATTGGGATTAACAAAAAACAAAACCGTATCATTTATTTCCAATATCTTATCGTTATAAGAAACCGTCATCGCATCTCCGGTTACCACGCCTATTTTATAAAAATCGCGCCTGCGCCTTACCAACGAAGGCCCCACAGGATTTGATAACTGGTGAATCCTGAACCCCTTCAGTTTTAAGTCAGAAATATTTAACCCATAACTTTGGGTTGCGGTCTCAGTAATCATTTTGCAAAAGTAAGAAAATCAAACCAAAATGGTCCTGGTATCCAAAGCGGGGATTCAATGGCATTCGTATTTGTAATGAGTGTATTAACGGTTGCCCGTAAAGTCAATAACCGAATACATTCCCGCCACCCCTCTGATTCCAAATCCCACACTCTCCCAAAATATCCTTTATTTTGCACTGGCATATGTTCCCCGAATTCAAAGATTATATCCAACGGCAGGCAAACCTGAGTGACGATGAAATAGAACTGATGCGTTCTAGGGCCGTTGAAAAAACGTTGCGCCGCAAAGAGTTTTTAGTGCACCAGGGTGATGTTTGCCGGTATAAAATATTTATTACCAGGGGCCTGTTAAGGACCTATCATGCCCGCGAAGATGGCAGCGAACGCATTATGCAGTTTTCGCCCGAAATAAGCTGGACCACCGACCCTGAAAGTTTTGAATACTCCACTCCTTCCAATTTCAACATTGCGGCATTAGAACCCAGCGAAGTTGTGCTTTGGACAAAAAGCGATTTGCGATATCTGATAGACAATATCCCCGGCTTAAAAACTTATTTCGACAAACTCATTTCGCGCAGCGGCCATATTTTCAGGCAGCGCATATTTACCGCCATTGGTGCCTCCGCCGAAGAAAAATATGAAGAGTTTGTAAAAAACTACTCCCATATACTTACGCGTGTTCCGCTGCATATGGTGGCTTCGTACCTCGGTGTTACACGCGAAACACTCAGCCGAATCAGGCACGCACAGGTAATCAGAAAGTAAATAAAAACGGTGATAAATGTCCTCGCTTACAGTAAGGGCACCACGCAACTTTGCACCTGATAAGGAATTAAACCCTTACCCTTTTAATCACCTAAAAAATTAAAACATGCGTGTATTTGTAACAGGAGCCTCAGGCTTCATCGGCTCAGCCGTAGTTCGTGAATTAGTAGTTGCCGGCCATCAGGTATTGGGCCTGGCCAGATCAGAGGAATCTGCAAAACTTGTACAGGCAGCGGGTGCAGTTGTG
>CAISWS010000250.1 GCA_903889265.1 uncultured Bacteroidota bacterium | reverse complement strand
TTTTCGGCTGGTTTTTTGTTTAAAGTCATTCGATATAACGCTTACGTTACCATCCACTTCAAGCACGGCCAGGTCTACATCCTCAATTCTTTCTATTCCGTGCTCACGAACAGCAGCCTTTAGTTCCTCCATCGAAAACAAAGCATGATCGCAATTTGCGTGAAGGACTTTTCCATTATAAATAAGCAATACTGCATGCCCCTGTACCAACTCACTGAACTTTGGAAACTTCTTAATCAGATATTTAAAAATATAGTTAACCACAAACAATCCTGATGCAGCGGCTATACCACCGGCCACAGTGGAGTCCTGTCCTACCATCGCATTTTGCACGGCATTACTTATCAATAGAATAAAAACCAGGTCAATAACAGATAACTGCGCCAGCTCCTTCTTTCCAAAAAAACGGATGGCTAAAACAATAAAAAGATAAATAACAGTGGACTTTAAACTGATCACTAAAAGTCCGGTAATATATTCTAAGCTCATATCAATTGAAATTCTTTAACCAGTAATCCAAACACGCAATACGCCAAACCAGTGCTGCATTTTTAATATTTCCCGCTTTATACTCATCTACTGTTTTCTTTGCCACCTGCGGGTTTATCCAATCCATCTTTTTATAATCAATATCCAGCAAATGCTTTAATGGCCCGTTTAACCATTCCACCTCTCCAGGTGTTACAAATCCCTTTTTATCCTTCCTGGCATATATTTCATAAGGCAAAATATCCTTCACAGATTCTCGCAAAATATATTTTGTTTCCGCCTTCGGGCTAATCCTGTCATCATCAGTTAAACTAAAGGCAAACTCAATTAACTGGTGGTTCAGAAACGGAACCCTCGATTCAATTGAATACTGCATACTCTTTCTATCCTCAAAATACAGGATAGGTTGCAAAGTCGTATTGAAAATAAGGTGATATAGAAAATTATCAAGCTTGCTGCCTGGCTTCTTAGCTACATGTATGCTCATTTCATCCTGTAGCAGCGGTTTATATTTCCGGTATTCAAGTTGCAACATCATGTCTTCATCGCTGAACGCACCTGCAATACCTTTTGCTAAAAAGTCAAGTTTCTTTACGGCCGTAAAGTTCTCGCGGGAAGCAACGCCATTCAACAGTTTAAGCGCTTTACCAAATTTGCCGCTGCTTAACTCCGAACCTAAAATGCGGTAAATTGAATGTAGGTACCCGCCCAGATATTCATCTGCCCCTTGCCCATCATTCACCACCGTTACGCCATTTTGCTTTGCCAGGCGCATTACAAAGAAACCAGCCAGGTGGCTCGACCCCCAGATGGGCACATCGCTTTGATAGGCAGCCTGATGCCATAAATCCACAACATCATTAGCCTTAGGCTCATAATAGTGGGGTATTACGTTGGGATATTTTTTCACCACTTCCCGCACAAACGGGCGTTCATCTACCCTTCCGGCACCCTCAAAAAATATGGTAAAACTCTTAATCTTTGTTTCAGGGTATAAATTGCAAAAAGCCGAGGCAATGGCAGAGCTGTCAAGCCCTCCGCTCAAACAAATTCCGTTAGCCACATCGCTTCTTGAATGAAGCTTTACAGAATCCATAAACAATGACTTGAAAGTTTCCTTTTTCTCCTCCCAGCTCAACCCACTTTTTTTAATATTCTGCAAGTCAATATCCCAGTACTGCCTGATGGTAATCCTGTTATTTTCCCAAACAAGGTTATGCGCAGCAGGTAAGGTTTTTAAATGCCTGTAAACGGTCTGCTCTTCGTTTTCCACCCAGCCAAAAGCTATTCCCCTGTTCAGTTGTGGGGTGTTCAGTTCAAAATTAAAGCCAGGGATAAGTTTAAGCGCCTTTATCTCTGACCCAAACCACATGCTTTCTCCAATCTGGTAATAGTAAAAGGGCTTAATACCAAAGCGGTCGCGGCTGCAAAACAGTTTATTTTTTTGCTTATCCCACAGGGCAAAAGACCACATACCAATAAAGCGGTCAACACAGTTTTCGCCCCACTCTTTATAAGCTGCGCAAAGCACCTCGGTATCACTACTCGTTCTGAACTGATGTCCTGCCTTTTGTAAAGTTACCTTTAGCTCTATGTAGTTATAAATCTCACCGTTAAACGCAATCACCATTCCATCATAATGAAAAGGCTGGTTTGCTTCTTCCGAAAGGTCAATAATCTTTAACCGGTTATGGCCAAGGCAAATCTGGTCCTCAATAAAAAAAGACGATGCTTCAGGGCCGCGGTGGGTAATGCTTTTCAGCATCCGCCCTATTAATTCTGTTTTTTCATCGGCCGTTGAACGCCCGTCTACCATTCCGGCTATACCACACATTTACTTAAATTAAATTGTCTGAACTTTGATTAAAGGGTTAAATGATTTTCTTGATGTTCAATCCATCCTAAGGCAAATATATCAGTATATAATCAACAGAATCCCCACTCTTGTAAAACAAGGTTCAGAAATTTGTCCTATTTTGAGCCCGTTATAATGAGCAGTGCCATCCATATTTACATTTCGCCCGATACCGCCCAACAGGAGCTTATAAAACATACGCTCAACATTATTTTTTTCAACAAGGGGCTTAGCTGCGTTTTTATTCCTCATAAAGATGACGCCATCATAACTATTGGCTATAGCGATCAAAACGACTTTGTAATCTCTGAGAATTTCCATCAGTTACTAAGCCAAAATGTTTTCAGTCACCACCAACAACTGTCAAACAACGGAAATATTGTAAATAAGTTTGGAGGCACCGACTATATTAGCACAATTTCATACCTCGTTAACTCTTTTCAGGAATATTACGATAAAGCCCCCGATCAATATGGCCGGTTTAAATACACAAACAGCCTTCAACATCATTTAAACAGTGTTGAAAACAATACCGTTCAGCAGGTAATTGATTATCTTTTTAGTTCGCACCCAAAGCTTCAGGGGTTAAAGACCACGGACAGAAAATCCAGGGTATTTTTAACTCATGATATTGACTCCGTCTATGGCGCCGTTAAAGAAGATGGCCGTTACGCTTTGGATAAATTGAAGCCCTTTGAAATTTTGAGGCTGATATACAATGCCACTCTTGGCACGCCCGATTGGCTGAACATGGATAAAATAATGAAGGTTGAAGCAGAATATGGCTTTAAATCCACTTTCTACTGGCTGCTGGTAAAAAACAAACAAAACAGCGATTATGATTTTCATTCACCGGCTATTACAAAGGCATTTGACCGGGTTAGGCAAAGCGGCGGTGAAAATGGCATCCATAAAAGCGTGGGAGCAGGTAGCTTTAGCGAAGAGATAAAAACTTTCGGAACCAAGCCACAGGGTAACCGGTTCCATTTCCTGAAGTTTACATTACCGGAGGGTTATGATTTGATAGAGGAAAACGGGATATTGTTGGATACCTCCCTTGGTTTTAGTCCGGTATTTGGATTACGTAATTCGTTCGGGCAGCCGTTCAGGCCTTTCAGCCTGGCAAAAAACCGGCCCTATAAGTTTGTTGAAGTACCTCAGATATTGATGGACCGCACCTTCTACAATTTAAATATGCCGGTGTCGGAAGCAAAAAAGAAGTTTTTTGATTTTGTGGAAAAGAACAAATACAATTGCGTGTTTACCTTAAATTTTCACAACAACTTTTTTACCGGGCTTAAATACCACGGCTATTCGCAACTTTACCACGATATATTGGCAGGCCTTAAAGAATTAGGGATTGAAGGAATAATGCAAAGTGAAATTATTGAGGAATACAATCATAACTAGAGGGTTATAGTTACAGATGGAAAACAATCAGAAAAAAATCCTTTTACTGGATGCCGCCAACCAGAACACCCTGGCTATTTTGCGGCATTTGGGTAAAAAGGGATATATCATTGACGTTTGCGGAACTCAAAAAGCGTCGTTAGCTCTTTACTCTAAATACCTTCGGAAGAAATTTATTATTAACGAGGCTCAGAAAAACGAAGCAGGTTTTATAGCTGACATTGTCAAAATCCTTTCAGAAGAAAAATACCACCTGCTAATGCCGGTTGGATTTAAGTCATACCGGGCTTGCGCAAGGCACCAGAATTTGATTCGAAACCATACCAACCTTATCATCACCTCTAACGACAACATCGAGCTGGCGGCTGATAAAAGGAGGACTAATGCAGTAGCGGAAACACTCGGAGTGCCGGTCCCAAAAACATTCATTCCCTTGTCAGGTGAGGAGGTTCAGAATCTGCAATTGTCTTTTCCTTGCGTGGTAAAGGCCCCTTTTGAATCGGGCAAGAACATCGTTGAATATGCCAATAACCGCGAAGAGCTGTTGCGTAAGTTCAACGCCATGTGCACAAAAAATAATTTCAAATCACCAGACCTGCCCATAGTGCAGGAATATATCGTTGGAGAAGGGTTTGGCTTTTTTGCTTATTACGATAACGGCGTTTGCAAAAGAACTTTCACCCATCATCGTATCAGGGAATATCCAGTAACCGGCGGCGCCAGTGTTTGTGCAGAATCTTTCCGCGACCCGAAACTGAACGAATACGGCAAGAAGATACTCGACCATTTAAAATGGAACGGCGTTGCCATGGTTGAGTTTAAAAAGGATAACAACGATGGAATTTACAAACTGATGGAGATAAACCCAAAATTCTGGGGATCTCTGGAGCTAGCCCTTTCATCCGGTGTTGAGTTTGATGAGATGCTGATTGCAAAAGCCTCGGGCCAGGATATTCCGGCTTCAGATGCGTTTACTGATACCACCTTCCAGTGGGTATTAAACGGCGAGGTATTTCATGGGCTTGAGCGTCCTTCAACCATTCCTAAAATCATAAGCACCCTGTTCTATTCAAAAAAAGACTGGCGGCTGTTAGACCCTCTGCCTAACCTTTACCAACTGGCTTACATTTTTGTGCACTACTATAAAAAACTTACAGGCTGAAATGTTTGCAGTTGATTTCCATACCCACACCTACCACTCGTACGACTCTATGATGAGGCCGGAAAAAATTCTGCGTCTGGCTAAAGACCGAGGGCTAAATGGAATTGTTATTTCAGACCATGATACCATTAAAGGCGGTGTTGAATGTGCTGCGTTAAACAAAGACCAAAACTTTAAGGTATATGTAGCCTCAGAAGTAAAAACCAGCGTTGGGGATATAACCGGAATCAACCTGAAACAAGAAATAACTGCCACAAACTTTGGTGAAGTAGTGCAACAGATAAAAGCACAGGGCGGCATCGTTTTGCTTGTTCACCCTTATCACCACCACAAGCTGGATGAAATAAATTTCGATGCTATTGACCTGGTAGAAGGCTATAACGGCCGCGAATTTCCCGCTAACAATTTAAAAGCCGTTGAACTTGCAAAAAAGTACAACAAACCTACCATTGCCGGTAGCGATGCCCACGTTTACAGCGAAGTAGCCAATTGCCGCACTTTTTATAATGATTTAAGCGACCTTACCAAGCCCGTGAACTTTGAAGGCCAACGCAACTCAGTTTTTGCCGAACCAACCAGCCAGTTTATTAAGGCTTACAAAAAACAAAGCCCTGAATTAATGTATAAATGGGCTAAGTGGGTGCCCAAGTATTTGGTTAGGAGGATGAAATAGGTCTTATGCTTTCCTGATATAACCTTTGGGCTTCCAAAACCGCAGATTAAAGGCCAGCCCACCAGTAAATTTCAGCTCATCCAACCTTTGAGTCTTTGGCAAGGTACTGGATACCTGCCCGACTACTCCCTGCACTTTTACAAAAAAGTGAAAGATTGAACCTACATAATAATTGCAACCAAAGGCCGCAGATGCCAATGGCACCGGGGTGTAAGGTGTATTTTTTATAACCCCTTCTTCGGCATATGCAACCTGCACAAGTCCTACCCCGGGTGTAAAAGAAACAAAAGGGTCCCATCGGCTGGGTTTCAGAAAGTGATATTCAGCACCCCAGAATAAAGCTTCGTTGCGCTTAATTCCGGTGGGTCCTGCTGCCGCTGTGGCAAATGAGCACCAGAGGGCTCCTTCCACAGCAAAGTTGTTATCTAAAAAAAGTGCAGCATCGCCGTCAAGGTAAGCGCTAACGGTTTTTTGCGCAAATAAATAACCGGGCGCAAGGTCGCCTTGGGCAATAGCACAACCGGTACGCTCCTCCCAAATTTTTTGGGCTTGCAACGCATTGCATATAAATGCAATCATTAGTATCAGCGTTATCTTGTTTAGCATGTCAGTCGGATTTACAGATGAATAATTACGCAGATTTTCTTTTAGCATTCCATAACCGGCCAATTTTGTAATGGGCACTCAATATGATCATTACATGGCCCTCCCATCCTGCTCCTTTTTCGCTGGTAACAGTAACCGAGCCATCCGGGTTAAGATTTGTATCCAGGTCATCGCCCAGGTGCAGGTCGTATAAAGTAGAAAGAGACACATCAAAACGGGGGGTAATGTTATAGTGGCAACCCAGTTCCATTTGCACTGCCGCGGTGGCCTTACTATGCAACTGCTGGTTTTCGCCATCCAGTTGCACGCTGGTGTAATCAAAGCACTGGCCAGCAGCTATAAAAGGTGTAAACTTTCGTTTAAAACCGTTTGGGTTGAGCACATAAAACATAACGTTCCATCCAATGTGTGCATCAACCCGGTGAGCTTTATTGTATAAATCAGATGAAACATAATCGCCAAACCACTCTGTGTTTAAACGGTTAAGCAATTGCAGGCGCAATGACGCACCGGTACCAATACCCGGCGATTTAGGGGCACCGGTAAAAATATTTATGTCGGTACGCGCCCCAAACGATACCATACCGCCGTCTTCATCGGTAAATATTTTTTTTATTTTGTGCTGGGTTGCAATAGTATCCTGGGCCTGCAATTTCCACTGTGGAATCAGTGAAAGAAATAGCAAAGCCATAAGCAGATTGCGGCTTTTCATAGGTGTGGGTTTTGAAGAGCAATCATGTTATATGTTTGCCCTTTCAATACTCAACGCGGGAATTTTACCGATATTGTAAAGTGTGATTAACAGGTGCCGGTATTTAAACCAAAAATAGCCTCAGTACAATGCCCAACAATGCGCTGATTGCAATCCATACAATCATATTTATATTACATTTCCTCAAAGCGATAACAGATATCAATATCCAGGCCAGCGCAAACCAATTTAGGTTGGCCCCTGATATCCCGGAAGTAAATAAAACAGCCTTAGCAGTATAAATACCAAGGTTTGCAATTACGCCTGCAACTGCCGCAGTAACAAAGCTTAAAGCCAGTTTCACATTTTGGTTATCCTGTGTCCGTTCAACAAGGGGTGCGCCTAACAGAATAAAAACGAAAGAAGGGAAAAAAGTAAAGTATGTGCTAACGAATAGCCCCAGGCAGCCAGCCAGTAATGAACCCCCAAAATGGTGATAAGACCCCATAAAGCCTGTAAAAGGCAAAACCATCATTAACGGGCCGGGGGTGGTTTCTCCCAGGGCTAAACCGTCAATCATTTCGGATCGGGTAAGCCAGTGCAGTTTATCAACTGCATATTGCGCAACGTAAGTAAGCACAGAATACGCACCACCAAATGTAAAAAGCGCCGCTTGTGTAAAGAATAATGAAAGGTCCTTCCAGAATTTAAAATCTGAAGTCAAAAAATAAAACAAGCCAAAGGGAGCGCACCAAATAGCAATAAACAAGCTGGCCTTCAACGAAAAAAGGGGCCATTTAAATACAGAGCTGGCAGTGTTAGTATTTTTATTGATAATATATTTCTCTTCCCCGTTACCATTTTCGTCATTAGCGCCTGAAGCTGCTTCAGGTTTAAATGCAGTAACATAAAATATGCCTAAAGCAATGGCCACCAGCATAACAATAATGTATGGAATTTTAAAAACCAGTAATGCCAGTAAAGATGCAATTGCAAGCACTATATCAATGCTCCTTTTCAATGAGCGTTCTGCAATTTTCCAAACAGCTAAAAACACAATGGCTACTACCGCTGGTTTAATACCATTAAAAAGGCCGGTTACAACGGGTGTATTACCATAAGTAACGTAAATAATACTGAGTGCAGTTAGAATAAAAACCGAGGGAAGGATAAATAAAAGGCCCGCAACAATTCCACCCCATGTTCCGTGCATCAACCATCCGCTGTATGCGGCCAGCTGCTGCGCTTCGGGGCCTGGTAATAGCATGCAATAGTTAAGGGCATGCAAAAAAACACGCTCGCTGATCCATTTTTTCTTTTCAACCAGGTACTGGTGCATAATGGCAATTTGCCCCGCCGGCCCACCAAAACTGATAAACCCAAGTTTAAGCCAAAAAAGAAAAGCTTCTTTAAAAGGTACCTTGCTCATGATGGGCAAAGAAGTGAAATTTACAGTCCAATTTCTACCATTACTTCATGGTTTAATTCCACCCTGCTGGAAATTTGTGTTGCTGTGTCCTCCGCTTGTGTCCTGATTTCCCTTATAGCAGTAGTCTCCCATTCAGTTGCTTTGCGTAACGGACCGATAGCGAATGCATTTTGAAGAACCACACCGTTGTCTTGTATTATCTCACCGCGTGCACCCGTAACAATCCCTATTTTTAAGTCATCCTGTTTCATCCAACCTTTGCCGAGCAGGTTTTTTAATAAGGTATTATCCGTTTTAAAATAATCGCCTGAGGGGCCCGTGCAATTAATTATCCGTTGAACCTTAATGCTTCTCTCCTCTTTACTGGTCCTGGAAATAAATTTAAATATTACGTTTCCCTTGTTCCTGTTAATGCCTGTCACCTTACCCGAAAGTATTTCCAACTGCCCGGGTTTTTCCATCTCTTTTAAGGTTTCGGATGAAGCCAGCGGCATCCTGTGCCTGTGTATTTCCCAAATACTTTTCAAGCGGTTTAAAAATAACCGTTTCGAATCCAGGCTCATCATTTTCCACATTCTGCCTGTTTTGCCGCGCATTGCATCCAGGGCGTTCTGCCATTGTATGTTCTTTCCGTTTGCATTATCAATATTTCGCTTTACTTCCGAAAAGATATGCGGTAAATCCTTTTGCTGGTCATTGAATTCGAATACAAAATTCTGACTAGTCTCCGCATGTGGCAAAGGCAAATATCCGTGGCGCGAGAAACAAAATATTTTCCCTTTATGCCCACGCTTATTTAAACTTACCACATGGTCAACCATGGTTAAACCAGTGCCTATAATCAAAACATTCTCCTGCTCATTTATGCGCTGCAAAGGGTCTTCGGTCCATGGATTGCTCACATATTGGCAATTTAATCCCTCAACCTCTTCTTGTTTAAAAATATCCACAGGAGGCTCATTGCCGGTGGCAAAAACCAGATAGTTAGCGTGCAGATTATTGCCGCTATTCAGTGTTATGCAATATGCATCTTTCCTGCCGTCAAACCTTATATCCAATGCGTGGTCAATTAATGTTTCAAAACCAATATGGCTGCTTTGGGCGGCCGCATTACCGACCCGTTCAGTCAAATAATCGCCGTACCATCTACGTGAAACAAAACTCTCTCTAATAATGTCAAAATCTGCATCTGCTTGTTTTTTCTTCTTCAGCCAATAAAAAAAATCATCCGGCAGGTGGCTAAAAGCGCTCATTCTTCCGGCCGGCACGTTCAACGGCTCATAGTTCAATCTGCTCGAATATGCATTGCCCCTGTAAACAGCTTCGTTTCGTTTTTCTATCAGCCATATCTGTGCGGGTACATTCAATTTGCGCAACAGGTTAAGGGCGGTTAAGGTTCCGCTGGCCCCACCGCCTATAATGGCTATGCTTACATTTTTGCTCATGAATACAACATTTGCAGTTAACACCTAATAATAGAACAAAGCAAATAAATAACATTAAGTCTATAGTTTTGGTAGATAATTAACCAAAAATAGATTTTTAACTTACATTTAACGGAAATTCTACCACCAACAAACGCTATGTTAACCAAGAAGGCCAAGTACGCTATTAAGGCAATGATTTATCTGTCGAAGAAGAAAAAAGGCGAACATGCTTTAATAAGTGAAATATCGGAAAGCGAACACATCCCTAAAAAATTTTTGGAAACCATCCTGCTCGACCTGCGCAAAGCCGGTTACCTGGGTAGCAAAAAAGGAAAAGGCGGGGGATACTATCTGATTAAACCGCCAGAGGAAGTTAACATGGCCGATGTGCTCCGCCTGTTTGAAGGTGCCATTGCCCTGGTGCCCTGCGTAGCGCACAAATACTACGAACGCTGCGAAGAATGTACCGATGAAGAAACCTGCGGCATCCGCGAAGTATTCAGGATAGTGCGTGAACAAACGGTAAATATTTTAAAGGAGAACAACTTTGCTGAGGTGATTGCCAAAGAGAAGAAGTTGAAGAAGCAGGCGACGAAGAAGTAAATCACCGTTCTCTAATAGCTTTCATGTATT
>CAISWS010000249.1 GCA_903889265.1 uncultured Bacteroidota bacterium | reverse complement strand
TGCGAGGCCCTGCGAAGCAATCCCGAAGCGATGAGGACAACACGTTACGTTACAACCAGCCGCAAGTAGTTCCGGGGTTGCCGCGTCGCTGAGCCTCCTCGCAATGACGCACACTGGTGGGGTTGCCCGCATAGCGCAATGATGCGGGTTTTAATTCATCATTCATAAATCATAAATCAGCATTCGTTACAAGTAGCTTCGGAATTGCCGCGTTGCAAAGCCTCCTCGCAATGACGCACATTTTTGAGGGCGGCGCACCTAAACAAGTTGCGTCATTGCGATCCCGATAGATATCGGGACTGCGAAGCAATCCCGAAACGATGCAGGCAAACCGTTACGTTACAACCGGACGTAAATGAGTGCGTGTCCAACTTGTCCATCTTGTCCGGAATTGAGTCACAAAACGACAGAAACGACAATAACCACAAGTAGTTTTAACTCATCAATCACCCATCATAAATCAACATTCCTACATCAGCATTGTTAATTGTATTAAATATATCCCGATTTATCTTATTTTGTGGCGCTCAAAAAAAGCCATGCATATGCAAAAAATATTTACCCTGTTTATAGTGTTATTGGCTGGCTTGTTTAACCAGGTGCAGGCCCAGTATTTTGTAATGACTGATAGCCTGCCCGCCCCGCACCTGAACCAGCAGGCGCAGGCGCTCAGCAACGGAAAAGTGCTTTGCTTTGGCGGCGAAAACGGGGCTATAGGCGACCCCAACGGCACCTACAATACCGCCTATTTATATAGTAATGGCGTTTGGACCCCCACCGGTAGTATGCACGTACCCCGCACTCAGTTTGCCTCGGTGGTATTGCAAAGCGGTAAGGTAATGGCTATTGGTGGTATTACCAGCGATTTAAGTTTTGAGTTTGCATCGTGCGAGATTTATGACCCCGCCACCGGCCAGTGGACTTATACAGACTCTATGCCCAACCCAACTTATATTGATGGGACCGTAGTGCTTAATAATGGTAACGTGCTGGTAGCCGACGGCGATAGCTCGCACATTTATAACCCAACTACCGGCCACTGGAGCGCCGGTGTTGCCATGGCTGCTCCACATGGTGTTGGCCCCCTGGCAGTTTTATTGCAAAACGGCAACGTGCTGGCAGTGGGCGGTGCCGATAATAACACCGTAGCCGACGTTTACAACCCTACCAGCAATACCTGGACAGCTACCGGCAGCACTACATATTCGCGCTACCTTAGCTTTGGTATTTTATTGAACGATGGTAAAGCCCTTGTGTACGGCTCGGCAGCTATTGATAGCGGCCAAAACACGTCTGAATTATACGACCCTGCCACCGGGCGGTTTACCGTTACCGGCAATTTGCTTACTAACGTTGCCTCATCGCCTGCCGTGTTGCTTAATAATGGCAACCCCATTGTATGGAGCCTGGGTAACGAGTTTGGTACACCACCCGCCCTGCAAACCATACAGGTTTACAATGTGGCAAGCGGCACCTGGTTTGCACCACCTGCCAGCCAGTTGGGTACCAGCAATGGCAGTCTGGTTAAAATGGGCAACAACCAAATACTGGCTATAGCCGGTCAGCAGCTTAGCGCAGCTTTGCCTTATTGCTGGCTCATAAATGGTAACAACCTTACCTCGGTTAACAACGTGCCTGAGGTTTCCTTTAATCTGTATCCCAACCCCGGCCATAATGCCTTTACGCTGGGCACAGCCAGCCTGCCTGAAGCAAGCCTTTTAAGCATTTCAGATGCCACCGGGCGCATGGTGCTGCAAACCACAGTATCGGCCGCCAATACATTGGTAAATGCAGAGGGCCTTGAAGCCGGCTGTTACCTCCTTGTTTTATCCGATAACCACGGCAACCGCTTAGGCACCACCCGCTGGGTAAAAATGTAAAAGGGATTTATGGTTGTTGATTGCTGATTTATGATTGTTGAATTGAGCAGCTGATTTGGTTTCAAAGCCGGGTTTAATTCATAAATCAGAAATGTATTTTCAGGCAACGCAAAGATCAAACTGCCCGTGATACCCTTAAATTCAGCACATTTTGATAAAATTTTAACTTTAAAGACGAATTCTTTTAAATTTATCGGATAAACACGCCCCTGATGAAACAACGTTACCCACTGGTTCTGGCTTTTCTAATTTATTTCCTGTCTGCAAAAGCCCAACAAACTACTTTTCAGGCGGGCTATAGTTTCGGTTCATTCAACATTCCAATACTTACTGATATCATCCAAAATCCATCGGGGCAATATGTTATGACCGGAACAGATGGAACCATTCCTATACTAGGCACGGTTTCGGTTATTGATAGTGCGGCTAACGTGGTTTGGAGTAAAGAATATACTGCCGGAAGTTTTGAAACGGAAATAGTGGATGTTAAGAATGTAAGCACCGGTGGTTATATAGTTACGGGCGCCAGCGAAAATGGCTTGTTTTTAAGCAGGCTGGATGTAAGTGGTAATGTAACCTGGTCTAAAATATACCATGTAGCTTCAGGCACATCTGAAAACCCATCCAGGGTATTACCCACCAGCGATGGGGGCTTTGTTATTGCTGGTTATGTTTACCATGCAACACCGCCGGGTGGTGCTGTACAAGATTCGGCTAATTGCTATATGCTTAAAGTAAACAGTTCGGGTGCCTTGCTTTGGGCCAAGGTTGTATTTTGCAGCACTACCTATATTAATGACCACGTGTTTAATGATGTGGCCGAAGCAACGGATGGTTATGTTTTTGTTGGCAGCATGAGCCAGGCACACAGCGATAATGCAGGAACCTTTGGGCTGGTAGTTAAAACAGACTTTAATGGAAATATAACTTATGCCAAACACTGGGGTGCATCAGGCGATGATGCCGAGGCTACTTCAATAAGCACTTTAACAGGCACTACACAGGTAGTAGGTGGAAATGATAATTCTTATTCTGTGCTGGCCACTTTTAATTCTAATAGCGGCACAGCAACCGGGTACAGGTACGGAAACGGCTTTTTACCTGTTAATATGAACTTTAACGCAGTGCCTACATTTGATGGAAATTATGCCATGGTTGGCGGCACTATAACCCTGGGCACTTTTGCCAGTTATGTAATGAAGATAAACTCATCTTCCGGCGCGGTAATATGGGGTGAAGATTACACCGGCGGCTTTGCCTCACTTTTACCCGAAGGGCGGCAAGTGGCGGATAGCGGCTTTATAATGGTTACCACCGCATTGGGCGCCGGTGGATACGAATACCTGCTGGTTAAAACAAATGCATTGGGCCAGGCTAACCCAAGTGGTTGTACCTCTGCCACCTTTAACCCTGCCAAAGCTGCTTATAACCCCGGCTACACCGCATTTGGCCCTGACTCAATAACCAGTACCACGGTAAACAGTTTAACGGTAATTGGTGTTACAGTTCACCCCAGCGATTCTATCAATTGCATAAAAGTTGTTTGTACTGCACCGGCTATTCCTACTGCATCGGTTTCTCCGCTTTCGGTTTGTCCAAGCGGTAGTGCAACTATAACCGGTGGGTCGGGGGTTACCTATAATGTTTATACCGCGGCTACAGGTGGAACTTTCTTAGGCGCAGCGCCTTTGGTTGTTAATCCAACTACAACAACAACTTATTATGTAGAAGCATCATCAGGTGCGGGTTGTGTAAGTAATTCGCGCCAGGCTTTAACGGTTACAGTTACTCCAGACCCTGTTGCCGTGGGGAGTATTACCGGTAGCGTTACCCCGTGTGTTGGTGCGCAGGCTTATTCTATTGCAGCGGTAACTAATGCAACAACATACAACTGGTCTGTATCGGGTGGTGGAACTGTAACCGGTGGGCAAAATACTACCAGCGCAACAGTAACCTGGAGCGCAGCCGGTACTTATACACTTTCAGTTGTGGCAGGCAATAGCTGTGGAAGTGTTACGGGGTCTGAAACTGTAACTGTTGGCGGTGCACCGGGAGCGGCAACTGCTTCAGCATTGCCTAACCCGGCATGTGCGGGGCAAAACGTGGCTTTGTCGGTAACCTCAACCGGTTCTACTACATGGGCATGGTCTGGCCCGAATGCTTATTCATCGGCTTCGCAAAATCCTTCTATAACCGGTATTCAGACTAACCAGGCGGGTAGCTACACGGTTACTGCCTCTAACGCATGTGGTAGTGTTACTTCTTCGGTTAATTTAACTATCAATTCTGCGCCCGGCGGGGCATCTGCAACGGCTAGTCCAAATCCGGTATGTCAGGGTCAAACGGTTACTTTAACCGGTGTTGCCACCGGTGCCACTACCTGGAGCTGGACCGGGCCAAACGCTTATTCATCAAATTCGCAATCGCCGCAGTTAACCAATGTGCAGGCTAACGCAGGGGGTGTTTATACTTTAATAGCAGGCAATACTTGCGGTAATGATACTGCTACTTTAACATTGGTGGTAAACAGTACGCCTGTTTCTGTTTCAGATTCAGCTACGCCTAACCCGGTTTGTACGGGCTCTACTTTAAAACTGGGCGGTGCTGCAACCGGTGCAACCGGTTATAGCTGGAGCGGGCCCAATGGATTTGCCGCAAATACTTTGCAGGCTACGGTAACCAATTTCCAGAATGTAAATGTGGGTGTTTATACCTTGTCGGCAACCAATACCTGCGGCACGGCTACTGCTTCAATTACTGTTAACCTGGCTACTGCGCCAACAGCGGTTAACGCTTCGGTAGATTCGCTATCTACCTGCCATGGCAGCAACCTGCAATTTACCGGAACAGCAACCGGCGCCACCGGTTATGGCTGGACCGGCCCTAATGGCATCAGCTCAAACCAACAAAACTTCAACATAACGGGCAGCACTGTGGCCGATAGCGGGGCATACGTGTTTACAGCCACTAACAGCTGCGGAAGTACCACCTCAACCGTTATTGTAAACGTTGATACATCGATTTTTAATTTTCTGGCATTATCACGTTCGGGCGATACAGTTTGCAGCGGTTTTCAACTGGTTTTATTAGGCGCAGGGATTAATGTAAATACCTGGCAATGGAGCGGGCCCAACGGATTTTCTTCATCTCAGCAGGATACAACTGTAACAAGTGCATCAACCATTAATAATGGCCAATATATTCTTATCGGCACCAATGCCTGCCAAACGCTTGCCGATACATTGAATATTGTTGTTGAAAATGGCGGGTCGCTTAACCTGCAGGCAACTTCATCTCTCGCGAATGATTCAACCTGTTCGGGTATTTCTGTAAATCTTTTGGCTACTTTCGGCTTTGATACATACCAGTGGAGCGGGCCGGGAGGATTTTTGTCTAACCAGGAAAACCCGGTGCTAAGCAACGCTATTGTGGCGCAGTCGGGGGTATATACCGTAACCGCAACCAGCCATTGCGGGCAGCAAACAGACTCGGTGCATATTTACATTGATACTATTCCGCAGGGCTTACAGCTTTCTACTTCGGCTACTAACAATACTTCGTGCCAGGGGCAGAGCATAACGGTTACGGCGGCTTCGCCGGGTATTACTAACTGGGCCTGGACCGGTCCGGCAGGGTTTATTTCTAACCAGGCATCTTTTACAATTGCAAGTATTCAGCCTAACCAGCAGGGCAATTATGTTGTTACAGCAATTAACAGTTGTGGAACTAAAACCGATACTATACAGGTTACGGTTAATGCTTTACCGGATAGCTTATTTGTTACTGCCAGTGCAGATTCTATTTGCCCTGGCCAATCGGTTGTATTAAGCGCACTAAGCGGTTTAACCGGTGTGGTGTGGAGTAATGGCCAAACCGGTAGCCCTATTAATGCTACTACGCCGGGCCAGTATTCTTATACCGGCACGGCTGCCAACGGCTGTGCGGTTTATTCCGATTCGCTGACTGTTTATAATGCGGCTGCACCGGTGCTTAATTTATTTGGTTCGAACCCTACATCAGTTTGTCAGGGCCAGCAAACGGTGGTTCTTCATGCAAGTTCTGACCCAACGGTAAGCATTACCTGGTTACCCAACGGTTCGCATATTGATTCGCTGATTGTAACTACTGCCGGTGAATACACGGTTATTGCCAATAAAAACGGATGCACGGTAACTGATTCTGTGAATGTGGCACTGGCAACGGTTCCAACTATTTCTTTTGCTGATACGGTTATAAATACGTGCTGCTTAAATACGGAAGTTACACCGTATGTTACCGGCACGTTGGCTACCTATCAGTGGTCTGATACAACTACTGGTTCATCGGACCTGTTAACTCAAAGTGGTGTTTATACGGTTACCGTAACCAGCAGCAAAGGGTGTTTTGCCACCGGGTCGGTTACGTTTAACAAGGTTTGTATACTGGCACGGGCAAGTGCATCGCCCGATTCGGTAGAAGTAGAAAGTGCAAGTGAGTTAAATGTTGCTACAGGTTTTGCCGGACACTTTATTTACCAGTGGAGTCCGTTGGATAGTATATCAAATGCAGCCATTGCAAATCCGATAGTTACTCCCCATCAAAGTACGCTTTACACGGTGGTGGTAATGGATACGGCCAGTGGTTGTAAAGATACTTCGTCAGTTAATGTTTATGTTGATTATGCCGCTAACTACGGCATACCGAACGTGTTTGCCCCTAATGGCAAAGACCAGTTGAATAATAACACCTTCCATATCATCAACGAAGGCGATTTGGTAACGGTAACTGAAATGCGGGTATTTGACAGATGGGGTGAAGCCGTTTACGATAGCCAGCGCGATAAAACAATGTGCACCACACCAACATCGGGCAGTCAACCTACTTATTGCTGGGATGGAAAATACAACGGTAAGTTACAGCCCATGGGCAATTATGTTTATACCGTTAAGGTGAAAATTAATGCCACCGGTGCAGAGAAACTTTTAAATGGCAACCTGGCGCTGATTTGGTAAAGCAGGATTACCGCTGCCAAGCTGTTTGAAATTAAATCCAAATGCAATTTAACCCAAATAGCACAAGGGGAAATGCCAAAACAAAGACCACAAAGAATTTATTTTTGGTGTGCTTTGCATTGAGTTTTGTGTGCCCGGCCAAATCCATTATTTATTTTAAGTAGTTTCTAAGTAATCAGAGCATATGAAGATATTGATTGTTGGTTCGGGTAATATGGGTAAAAAGTATGCCCGCAGTTTTCTGGCTTCAAGGTTTATAACCGAGAAGGACCTTTTTGTTCTGGACAAAAACCGTGAGCAGGTTACAGGTTTAACGGAAGTAAGCACCGGTAATATTTACGATAAACCTGGGGCGTTTTTAGGCGATACCGATGTGGTTATACTTGCAGTAAAGCCCCAGGATTTTGCTGACCTTGCCGTTCAAATTAAACCATTTGTAAAACCGCAGCAGTTGATTTTAAGTATTATGGCTGGTATTAAGATTGATACCATTATTCGCATGTTGGATGCTGAGCGGGTGGTGCGCTGCATGCCCAATTTACCTGCACAAATTGGCATGGGGATGACGGTTTTTACTTCATCGCCGGGTATCGATAAAAAGGAATTGTTTACGGTGCAGAACCTGATTAACACAACCGGCAAATCGGTGTATGTTGAAGATGAAAATATGATAGATGCCGCAACAGCTATATCAGGTAGTGGCCCGGCTTATGTTTATTACTTTATGGAGGCCATGATACAGGCAGGAGTGAAGATGGGTTTTACGCTTTCAGAAGCCGAATTACTGGTTAACCAAACCTTTATGGGTGCCGTGCATTTGCATAATCAAAACGAACTTACGTGTAATGAATGGATAAAAAAGGTGGCCAGTAAAGGCGGGACTACCGAGGCTGCTGTTAAGGTCTTTGACCAGTTTGGCTTACATAACAAAATTGGGCAAGGCCTTGTTGCAGCCTATGAAAGGGCAAAGGAATTGGGTGGTTGAAACCCTTTTTGTGATAATTTATGGGTGAATGGGTAAGATATTTGCTGAAAAATTGGTGAATAATTGCGTTTCACTTATGACAGTATTGGTGGAATGATATATTTGCAGGGAATTTTTGAATAATGACCGACACAAGATATTTTGCCCATGAAACTGCCATTGTTGACGATGGCTGCAAAATAGGCGAAGGAACAAAAATATGGCATTTTAGTCATGTAATGCCAGGCTGCAGCATCGGTCAGCACTGTAACATCGGTCAGAATGTAGTTATCTCCCCTGAAGTAGTATTAGGCAACAACGTGAAGGTTCAGAATAATGTTTCCATATATACAGGTGTTACTTGTGAGGATGATGTTTTTTTGGGCCCGTCGATGGTGTTTACCAACGTCACTAATCCCCGTAGTGCGGTAAACCGGCGGGGGCAATATGCAAAAACAGTGGTTAAGCGCGGTGCTTCGATAGGGGCTAACGCCACGATAGTTTGCGGACATGATATTGGTGAGTTTGCGTTTATAGGTGCAGGTGCAGTTGTTACAAAACATGTTCCGGCGTATGCTTTGGTGGTGGGGAACCCCGCAAAGCAAATGGGCTGGATGAGTGAATACGGACATAAATTAAATTTTGATAAACAAGGTGAAGCTACCTGCCCGGAGAGTGGTGATAAGTATATTTTGAAAGGTGGGGCGGTTTCTAAAATCAACAAATTGATATGATACTAGAGCTATTAAATAAAAGGAAAAAGCTTGCAGTTATTGGCCTGGGCTACGTTGGGTTACCTATAGCCCTTGAATTTGCAAAGAAGATATCAGTAATCGGTTTTGATATTAATGAAAAACGCGTGAACCTGATGAAGCAGCATATTGACCCCAGTAATGAGCTGGAGGCCAAGGACTTTGACGGTGCCGATATTCATTTTACCTCTGATATTGAGGAATTAAGGGAAGCCAGCTTTTTTATTGTAGCAGTGCCCACGCCGGTTGATAAGCACAATGTGCCAGATTTAAAACCTGTTTTAAGCGCTTCGGCAACCATAGGCAAGGTCTTGAAAAAAGGGGATTACGTGGTGTTTGAATCTACAGTATATCCGGGTTGTACGGAAGACGATTGCCTGCCGGTAATGGAGCAACTATCTGGTTTAAAGATGATTACTGATTTTAAAGTGGGCTATTCGCCTGAGAGGATTAATCCCGGAGATAAAGAGCACACCATTACTAAAATAAAGAAAGTAGTGTCGGGCTGCGATGAAGAATCGTTGGATGTAATTGCCAAAACTTACGAGATAATTGTTACTGCGGGAACTCACAGGGCCAGTTGCATTAAAGTTGCTGAGGCCGCTAAAATTATTGAAAACACGCAGCGTGATTTGAATATTGCCTTAATGAACGAGCTATCGCGCATTTTTGATTTAATGGGTATTAATACCTACGAGGTATTAGCAGCTGCGGGTACTAAATGGAATTTCCTTAAATTTTACCCGGGCTTGGTTGGCGGCCACTGTATAGGTGTTGACCCTTATTACCTGACTTATAAATCGCTTGAACTGGGATATAACCCTGAAGTGATTTTGGCGGGAAGAAGAATAAACGATGATATGGGAGCACATGTGGCCCGTAAGCTGGTGCAGCAACTGATAAAGTTGAACAAGCAGGTTACACTTACCAAAGTATTAGTAGTAGGCGCAACTTTTAAAGAAAACGTTAGCGACATCCGTAATTCGAAGGTGGTGGATGTTATTGAGGAACTGAAACGTTATTCCGTTCAAACCGAAGTAACCGATCCTTTAGCCGACGCCGAAGAGTTTTTGCATGAATACGGTATTACTTTAAGAAAAGATTTTGGAACGGACTACGATGCGGTGGTAGTGGCAGTTAACCACGACCAGTTTTCTACTTTGAGTGATGAATTTTTTAAAGGGATATTGAAACCCGATGGAATTGTTGTGGATGTAAAAGGCGATTTACGTCATAAAATAAAGAACTTTACTTACTGGTCGTTATAGGCTGTGGGCAATAATCCTGGCGTGTTTACGATTTAGTAAAGGTGTTTAATAAAAACAGGCAAATGAAAAAAGTATTAATTACCGGTGGAGCGGGTTTTATTGGGTCGCATGTGGTAAGGCTATTCGTAAATAAATATCCGGATTATGAAATTTATAACCTGGATAAACTCACTTATGCGGGTAACCTGGAGAACCTGAAAGACGTTGAAGGCAAGTCAAATTACAAGTTTATAAAAGGAGATATTGTTGATGCCGATTTTATCAATAAGCTGTTTGAAGAGCATCAGTTTTTAGCGGTCATTCACCTGGCGGCTGAGAGCCATGTTGACAGGTCCATCACCAATCCGCTTGACTTTGTTTTTGCTAATGTAATAGGCACCGTTAATTTGTTGAATGCTGCTAAGAAAATATGGGGCTGCAATAAGGATAAGGCCGTGCCAACTGACCGCATTTTCTATCATGTTTCTACTGATGAAGTATACGGCTCATTAGGCGAAACCGGTTTCTTTTTAGAGACTACTCCTTACGATCCTCAATCACCCTATTCGGCATCCAAGGCAAGTTCAGACCACTTTGTAAGGGCTTATCATAATACCTACAATATGCCGGTGGTTATATCCAACTGTTCCAACAACTATGGGGCTAACCAGTTTCCGGAAAAGCTGATACCACTGTTTATTCATAATGTAAAAAATAATAAATCGTTACCGGTTTACGGCGATGGTAAATACACCCGCGATTGGTTATGGGTTGCAGACCACGCCCGTGCCATTGATGTAATTATGCATAAAGGCGTGTTGGGGGAAACCTACAACATTGGCGGCTTTAACGAGTGGCAGAATATTGAGCTGATAAAGCTGCTTTGTAAAATAATGGATAAAAAACTTGGCCGTGCTGCAGGTGAGTCTGAAAAGCTGATTACCTATGTAAAAGACCGCCCGGGCCATGATAAGCGTTATGCTATTGATGCATCTAAATTAAATGAGAAACTTGGATGGAAACCTTCAGTGACATTTGAGGAAGGTTTAGAAAAAACCGTTGAGTGGTATTTGGAGAATGAAGAGTGGCTGAAACATGTTACCAGTGGCGAATACCAGAAGTATTATGATGCGCAGTATGCAGCCAGTTAAAAATATGCATACCGGAAAAAGCTTAGTATGTACGAGATAAAATACCACCCTAAAGATATTACCCAACTATCATTCCTGGTTACAGGAGGGGCGGGGTTTATTGGTTCAAATATTGTTGAATACTTGCTGAAGTACGGTGCAAAAAAGGTAAGGGTGCTGGATAACCTGGCAACGGGAAGACTTTCTAATTTTGATGGTTTTAAGGATAATCCTGCTTTCGAGTTCATTAAAGGCGATATCCGCGATTTGGATACCTGCCGCAAGGCTTGTGAGGGTATTAATTATATATCGCATCAGGCAGCGCTTGGTTCGGTTCCACGCTCAATAAAGGAACCGGAAAACACCAATGCAGTAAATGTGGATGGCTTTGTAAATATGTTGATTGCAGCCAAGGATGAAAAGGTGAGCCGGTTTGTTTATGCCTCATCCTCGTCAGTATATGGCGATGAGAAATCTTTGCCGAAGGTTGAAGAGAAGATTGGTAATCCGTTATCGCCTTATGCGGTCAGCAAGTATACTAATGAGCTTTATGGAAAGGTTTTTCAAAATGTTTATGGTTTGCAGGTAGTGGGGTTACGCTACTTTAATATTTTCGGGCCAAGGCAAGACCCTAATGGAGAATATGCCGCCGTAATTCCTCTGTTTGTGAGTAGAATAATGAAGCGGGAAACGGTTTTTATTGACGGCGATGGTGAGCAAACGCGTGATTTTACCTTTGTTGAAAATGCCGTGCAGGCCAACGTAAAAGCCATGCTTACCGATAACGCTGAAGTAGCGGGGAATATTTATAATATAGCTGTAGGTAAAAACTTTTCGGTTAATACCTTGTATAACAACATCCAAAAGCTACTCAACAGCGAGCATGCCGCAACCTACCGCGAAACACGGAAAGGTGACATACGAAACTCCCTGGCTGATATTTCGAAAGCTGAAAGGCTGTTTGGTTACAACCCGCAATTCTACTTTGACAGGGGCCTGGCCATTACTGTAGACTATTTCAAAGAACTTTTTGAAAAGAATTAGTTTATTCTATATCGGCCATCTCCCAAACCGGGATTGCATTACCAATACCGACTGTTTATAAAACCATATCTTTGATAAAATTTAAGGCGATTGTTTAACAGGCTTTTTGGATTTTTGAAGGAGAAGAAAGAGGAACCAACGCCGGGTTTGGAAGATTACAGCCAAATGGCGGTGGATATCCATTCTCATCTCATACCCGGTATTGATGATGGTGTTAAAACCATTGATGAGTCCATTTTCCTGCTCAGGCGGATGGAGTCTATGGGTTTTAAAAAAGTTATTACTTCGCCGCACGTTATGGCCGATGGCTATAAGAATACACCAGAAATTATTTTAAGCGGCCGCGATCAGGTAAGGGAAGCCTTAAAAGCAAATGCCATTGATATTGAGTTTGATGCCACCGGCGAATACAATATTGATGAGGCTATGTATGAGCGGATAGAGAAGAAACAATTGCTGCCATTTGGTAAGAATTACATAATGGTTGAGATGCCGTTTTTGGCCAAGCCGGTAATTATGGGCGATATTATGTACAAGCTGCAAACTGCCGGTTATAATGTTATTTTAGCGCATCCTGAAAGGTATTCTTACTTTCATGAGAATAATTTTGATGCTTATAATTCATTAAAAGACAGAAATTTATTGTTTCAGATAAATATAGCATCACTATCAGGAGTTTATGGCAAGGCGGCGAAATTTACTGCTGAGAAGATGATAAATGAAAATATGGTGAATTTTGTTGGAACGGATATGCATGGCATGAAACACCTTGAAATACTGGAGCAATGTTTAAAACAGAAATACCTGGCAAAAATATTGAGTTACGATAAATTATTGAATAAAACACTTTTATAGTATATGCCTTTCATAGAAACAGAATTAAAAGGGTTGAAAGTTTTTGAACCCCGCGTATTTGCTGATAGCAGGGGATATTTTTTTGAAAGCTTTAATAAGCAGCTTTTTGCAGAAGCAGGAATAAACACTGAGTTTGTTCAGGATAACGAATCGCAGTCGCAAAAAGGCGTACTCAGGGGGCTGCATTATCAGCTTAACCCAATGTCGCAGGCCAAACTTATCCGGGTTGTTGAAGGAGAGGTGCTGGACGTGGTGGTTGACATCCGGGTTGGGTCACCTACGTATGGCAAATCTTTTGGGCTGGTGGTTTCAGCCGAAAATAAAAAACAGTTGTACATTCCCCGTGGTTTTGCACATGGCTTTTTAGTACTGAGTGATAGCTGCATTTTTCAATACAAGTGTGATAATTATTACTCGAAAGAGAGCGAAGGGGGTATTCATTTTAACGACCCGGAGCTTAATATTAATTGGGGCCTTGACCTGGCTAATGCCATTGTATCAGACAAGGATAAGGTATTACCCGCTTTTAAAGATTGTAAAAACAATTTTGTATTTGAATAATGGCAAATATATTAATTACAGGCGCCAAGGGACAGTTAGGCAGTGAGTTGAAGGAAGCCTCTTCATTATATCCTACCGCAAATTTTACCTATACTGATAGGGAGGAACTTGATATTACGGATGAAGAAGCCGTTGCGGCATTTCTGGAAAGAGGGAACTTTAAATATCTGATTAATTGTGCCGCTTATACAGCTGTAGATAAAGCTGAAACTGAGAAGGAACCTGCGTTTGCCATTAATGCTCTTGCACCCGGCATACTGGCCGGTGCCTGCCACCGGATGGGTATTGGTTTTGTACATGTTTCGACTGATTTTATTTTTGATGGCACGCTGGCCCGTCCGCTGCTTGAAGATGACCAGGCAAACCCGTTAAGCGTGTACGGAGCAACCAAGCTGGATGGGGAATTGAAGGTATTAGCAAAAAATCCCGAGGCTTTGATATTCAGAACATCGTGGGTTTACTCATCATTCGGTAATAACTTTGTGAAAACGATATTGAAGTTGTGCAAGGAACGCGAGCAGCTGGGCATTATTTTTGACCAAATTGGAACGCCAACCTACGCTAAGGACCTTGCGCTTGCCATCCTGGCAGTTACAATAGATAAAGAGTGGAAACCGGGAGTATATAATTACAGCAACGAAGGGGTTGCCAGCTGGTATGATTTTGCTATAGCCATACGCGATAATGCAGGCCTTAAAACGGGGATTAGCCCCATAGAGACATCGCAATACCCAACCCCTGCTGTAAGGCCCAAATACAGTGTGTTGAACAAAAAGAAATTTAAAGACACTTTTAAGCTGGATATACCTTACTGGCGAGAAAGTTTGAAAAATTGCATGGAATTACTGAAATAAACATATATGAAATATAATGGCATTGAAATTGAGTTTTTGGTTTCCCTCGCCCAAAAAGCCGGCGATGCGATAATGGAGGTTTATGCCCGTGATTTTTCGGTGGAAACCAAGGATGACAAGTCGCCTTTAACTGAGGCTGACAAAAAATCGAATGAAGTGATTTTAAAGAGCCTGAAAGAGAAATATCCGGCAATCCCTTTTATTTCGGAAGAGAATAAGCTTACGCCGTACTCGGAGCGTAAAGAGTGGAAAACTTTTTGGCTAATAGACCCTTTGGATGGCACCAAGGAGTTTATAAAAAAGAATGGTGAGTTTACCGTAAACATTGCGCTGATAGAAAACGGTGTGCCGGTGGTAGGTGTAGTATATGTGCCAGCCCAGGGAAAAACGTATTACGGGGTAAAGGGGGAAGGCTCTTTTAAACTTGAAAACCGGGGTAGCAAGCCTGATACGATACTGAACAAGGAACATTACAGCACCAAGCATAAGGTAATTGTAGTAGGCAGCCGTTCGCATCTGGATGAAAATACTATGGCGTTTGTTGAGCAGCTTAAAGCCGACGGAAAAGAGGTTGAGTTTAATTCATCGGGCAGTTCAATTAAATTCTGCCTGGTGGCTGAGGGTAAAGCAGACGTTTATCCCCGCTTTGCGCCAACCATGGAGTGGGATACAGGCGCTGCACAAGCTGTGGTGCTATATGCTGGTAAAAATGTGCTTGACCGTAACACTGGCCAGCCCCTGCAATACAATAAAGAGAATTTGCTTAACCCATATTTTATTGTTGAGTAATTTTTTAATCAGACATAAGTATATAGTATAAAGTATTTAGAACTGAAGATTGTGCCCCGGGATATAGGTTAGCGCCTTTGTCTAAATACCAAATACTCGATACTAAATACTAAAAACAATGTTCGGGTCAATAGAGATAGATATTCATAAGTTCGAAACGCTTATAGAGCCAATTGCGATTATTGTTGGGGCTTTTTTGGTTAGCAGGATATTAAGTGAACTGGTAAAACGATATATCCGGCGCAGTGCCCGCATACTTAAAGTAGATCCAACCAATTATTCGTTTCTGCAACATGCAGTTAGCATGGTAATTTTTTTAGGGGCCGTATTTTTTGTTTTCCGAAGCATTCCGCAGCTAAGAGATATCGGGACCACTTTTTTTGCTGGTGCAGGTATTTTGGCGGCCATTATAGGTTTTGCATCGCAGGAGGCATTTAGCAATATTATCAGCGGCGTGTTTATAGTAATTTACAAACCCTTTAGCGTGGGCGATAGTATTAAGCTGCTGTCGAACGGGCAGGGCGGTACGGTTGAGGATATTACTTTAAGGCATACGGTAATAAAGGGGAATGAGAACCGGCGCATAGTGGTGCCTAACTCAGTTATAAGCCGGGAGCAGATATTGAACTCCTCGATAGCGGATTTGAGAATTCAACTTTACCTGGAAGTACTGATTACCTATAAAAGCAACCAGCAGCGTGCTATGGAAATTATGCGCGAAGAAGCCGTAAAGCATCCGCTTTGTGTTGATGGCAGAACTATTGCTGAAAAAATGGCGGGTAAAGAAGTTGTAGAGGTAAAAATTCCGGCGCTTGAACAGAAGGGAGTGCGTGTAAGAGCTTTTATATGGGCGGCTAATGATGCTGACGCCGCAACCATAAGATTTGATTTACTCGAAATACTAAAAAACAGGTTTGATGCAGAGCAAATTGTTTTTGCCTGCGACGATTATGTTTTAGATATAAGAAACAAACAAATGTAAGTTTAGGATTTCATTTTTATAGCACACGCAAATCAAATCCCATGGCAAAAGGCCTTATAAAACGCATC
>CAISWS010000248.1 GCA_903889265.1 uncultured Bacteroidota bacterium | reverse complement strand
GGTTCACGCAAAGGCCGCAAAGATTTACGCAAAGGGCCGCAAAGAAAACTTCTTTGTGGCCCTTTGTTTTGTATTTACTTCGAATGAACCACCCCGTAATTTTAAGTTTGAAGCAAAAAAAATCTCTCACCGATGCCGGAGAGAGATGAATATATAATACACCCTAAGGGTGTGCTGCCTCTATGCAACAATACTACGCCGACCGAATTAAGCCCTTGCGTCAGTTTGTTTAGCTTCTACCTTTGAATAGGTGGGGCAGGTATGTTTTTCGCATGAAGAGATTCCTAAAACAAATCCAACAGCTACAACTGCGATAACGATTTTTTTCATGGTAGTTTTCATAAAAGTGATTTTTAGTTTTTAAGGGTTATTCTGTGTTATAATAATGCGCAATATTTTCTGCTGATACCAAAAAGGCGATAACGTTTTAAGCTACCCGCTTGTTAAAATTTGAACGCGAATTTATGAGAATTATTTCATACCATCAAAACCGCGTGCAAATCAGCATGTTAATAACTGTCTTTTTGCGTAATTAATCAAATTGTGCTCAAAAGTCCAACTATCTGTTCCTGCTTCAATTTCGAAATTCCTTCAAAACCGGATTCCTTAAAGCAATGACGTATGGTGTAAACAAAAGGCTGCATTATCGCTAACGGCCATTATAAATTTTCCTGACAAACATTACCTGCCTCTTTTTGGTAAAAATGCCCGCTTTATAGTATGCTTGCATACAGAAACGGGCAAAAACGTGATTGATGTTTTGCGATAAGATTTGGCTGTGAGGCGCGTTTATAAGCCAAAATCGCTTTAAATTCTGATTGAACGAGAGATGAATATTCATTTTATAGCTATTGGGGGGGCAGTAATGCATAACCTGGCCATTGTGCTAAGCCGCAAAGGAAATGTGGTAACAGGCTCAGACGATAAAATAATTGACCCTGCCAAAGCAAACCTCGAAAAAGAGGGCATTTTGCCTAACAAGTTGGGGTTTTATGCCGATAATATCAACAAAGGCCTGGATGCCGTAATACTGGGTATGCATGCGCGCGAAGATAACCCCGAGTTAATGGAGGCTCAGCGGCTGGGTATAAAAATTTACTCTTTTCCTGAATACCTGTACGAGGTTTCAAAGAATAAGCAGCGGGTAGTAATTGCAGGCAGCCATGGCAAAACTACTATTACCAGCATGGTAATGCATGTTTTAAAAGAAACCGATTATAAGTTCGATTACCTGGTAGGCGCTAAGGTAAAGGGCTTTGATACCAGCGTTAAGATAACCGAAGATGCCCCCATTATTGTGCTTGAAGGGGACGAATACCTGGCCTCGCCCATTAACCGCGAGCCCAAGTTTATGTTTTACAAACCTAATGTTGCGCTTATAAGCGGTGTGGCCTGGGACCATATAAATGTGTTTCCGGATTATGATGATTATGTGGAGCAGTTTAAGAAGTTTGCCTATAGCATGGAGCCATGGGGTTTTTTGACCTGGTTTGAGGAGGATGAGGAACTGAAAAGGATTTTCCACACCTACGATGCTAAGGCGCGTACCCGTGCCTATGGCACCCACGACCATGTAATAAGGGGCAATACCACTTACCTGCGTACCAGTTTTGGCGAGTTCGCCCTTAAAATATTTGGTGAGCATAACCTGCAGAATATATCGGGCGCAAAAAATGTTTGTAACGAGCTGGGGGTGTTTGACGAGGACTTTTACAAAGCCATATCAACTTTTGAAGGGGCTGCCAACCGGATGCAGTTTGTTGCTAAAAACGACCTAACCACTATCTATAAAGATTTTGCCCACTCTCCTTCCAAGTTAAAAGCCACTGTTAACGCCATGAGCCGTCAGTTTAAGGACGATGAACTGGTGGCGGTTATGGAGTTGCATACCTTCAGCAGCCTGAGCAAGGATTTTTTAGAGCAATATGCCGGCACCATGAACGAAGCAGATATACCCGTGGTTTTTTACGACCGCGAAACTTTTAAACATAAAAACATGCCTTTGTTGGAAGAAAGCTTTGTAACAGATGCCTTTAAAAACGAGCATTTGAATATTTTTACCAACCGCGAAGATTTGCGCAGTTTTTTGCTGAGCCAGAACTGGCAGCGCAAAAACCTGTTGCTAATGAGCTCGGGAAATTTTGGCGGATTGGATATTGATGCTTTGTCGAAAGAAATACTTGGGTGATTTCTGAATTATGATTTTTGAATGATGAATTAAAACCCGCCTTCCGCAATAAAAATGACTTTCAAACCAGCAATCTTAAATCATAAATCATAAATGCCCAACCAACCTGATCTTTTTTCTGCTGCGGCAGCCACTGCAAGTAAACTGAATTTAAAACGGCCTATCGCTTTTTTCGACCTGGAATCTACGGGTACTGATTTTGTAAAGGACCGTATCGTTGAAATAAGCATACTGCGTGTTAATGCAGATGGCACTAAGGATATTAAAACGCTGAAGTTAAACCCCACTATACCTATTCCGCTGGAGGCATCAAAAATACATGGTATTTATGATGAGGATGTTGCTACGGAACCTACGTTTAAAGACAAGGCACAGGAGATATATGATTTTTTAGACCCCTGCGATTTGGCTGGTTTTAACTCCAACAAGTTTGATGTGCCTATGCTGATGGAGGAGTTTATACGCGTTAAACTTACGTTTAGCATTGAAAACCGGGCATTGATAGATGTGCACCGCATTTACACCCACTTTGAAAAAAGGACCTTAGAAGCCGCTTATAAATTTTACTGCGATAAAGCTTTGGAAAATGCCCACAGCGCCGAAGCAGACACCATTGCTACCTACGAAGTATTTTTAGCACAGCTCGACCGTTATAAGGATGACTTAAAAAACGACGTTCAGTTTTTGCATGAGTTCAGTAATGAAGAGCGCTTTATTGATAGCGGCCGCAGGTTTATTTTTACCGGTGGCAAAGCTGTTTTTAACTTCGGAAAATACAAAGGAAAACCGGTGGAGGAAGTATTGCGCACCGACCCCGGTTACTACAGCTGGATGATGCAGGGCGACTTTGCGCAACACACCAAGCAAAAGCTTACCGAAATAAAAGAGGGATTAAAAAGGCATTAAAATTACTTAAAGTGTTTATAAAAGCGACGGTAAAAATTACTTTTACCCTCTTTTAGCGTAAAAAGACACATGGACAGGGCTAATTTGCGGCCTTGTATGAACACTGAAGTTATCATGAGCGAGAGCCTTATTATTATTCCTACTTATAACGAAATGGGTAACATTGAAAAGATGATACACAAGGTATTTTCCTTGCCCCATGCTTTCGATTTACTGATTATTGATGATGGGTCGCCGGATGGCACTGCTGGGAAAATAAAGGAATTACAACAGCAATACAGTAACAAACTTTTTTTAATAGAACGCAGCGGCAAACAAGGCCTGGGCACTGCGTACATTGCCGGTTTTAACTGGGCGCTTGAACGCAGCTACGAATACGTTTTTGAAATGGATTGCGATTTCAGCCACAACCCCGATGACCTGATACGTTTGTTTGATGCCTGCAACACCGGTGGTTACGATATTGCCATAGGCAGCCGTTATGTAAAAGGCGGTGGCTTTGTAAACTGGCCCAACGACCGCATATTTATTTCGCGGTTTGCATCGTATTATGTTAACCTGGTAACGCATATAGGCATACACGATACCACAGCGGGTTTTATGTGTTACACAAGAAAAGTGCTTGAAACCATAGACCTTAAAAAAATACGCTTTGTAGGATACGCATTTCAGATTGAAATGAAGTTTGCTGCGGTTAAGCTGGGCTTTAAAATAAAAGAGGTGCCTATCATATTTACCGAGCGCGTTGAAGGCGTAAGTAAAATGAGCCGCAACATCATTAAAGAAGGTATTTTTGGTGTGCTGAAGATACAGTGGAACCACTTCTTTACAACCTATAAAAAATAATATACAACGCTTGCCCTTATCATTGGCACCCGCCTTTGCCGTATCCATATAGTACAATTACTGCGTATGAAATGGATATCTATTCTCATCTGGTTATTATTTTGGGTGGCTATGTTGTATTCGTAAAAAAACAACATAATAGCTAATATGATGTTGCGTCCCGCATAAACTGCGGGACGGGGCTACCGGCGGAATTTATCCTGGTGTTTAACCGGGGAGGCTGTGACGTGCGGGCAGCCCTTGCATGAACCATGAGCTGCCTGCCTAGGGGGTGTAAGAGGTTAGGCTTCTTTGAAAAATACTCAAAATACAGGTATCGGGTAGAGAAAATACAGAATTAACAGCGAATAGAATAATAAAAAATGATGAAAAGGATTTTGGATATTATCCGAAAAAGTTTGTTACAAGGCTAAAGCCAGAATTAATTGCCGAACAGCCAGGTGGAGAAACTTTGGTTTGAGAGGCATAACAAAAAAGCCTACCGGCCGGCAGGTGCCGTTGCCTGTTCTAAACCCGTTACAAACTGGCGTGGGTTGTGTAGCCTTGCAAATGCAATTATTTCCCGTTCCTGCGGTTAATTGATGTGCCGGGCATATTAAATTTGCCCAAACCACCGAACATTCTACCCTCTGCTATTCTTGATGATGACTTTTTCCATGATCCATGCGTTTCGGTAGTGCCCGTTGTAGCCGTATCAGAGCTGTGCTGATGATGTTGGTTAAGGCCTTTCAGAGTCATTTTGGGAAGTGCCGGCTTTCCGGGCACTATTATTCCCAACATCCTTTTTCGTCCGTCAAAATTATTTGCCATAACGTTTATTTAAGGTTTGTAATAATAAAGATAACAAAACAACCCGATGTAATAGCAACTTTAACATCAGACCTCTTTGGAAAACACCCAAAATACAGGTATAGCACGGAGAAAATACGGAGTTAACAGCGGAGTAATAAAAAAATAATGAAAGGCATTTTCGATATTTTCCGAAGAGGTCTATTCTTAGTGGTTCTAAGTGCCTTAGCACATAAATGGTTAATTACCCTAACTTAATGACATTATGGGTTTACACTTTTTTGTTAAAACTGGTCTGTTTTTGGATTTAAAGTGCTGATTATAAATATTTTAATTTTTAAATGCGTTCAAAAAGTGTAAACAGTGTAAACCCATGGTGCGTGGAAACGGCCCCCTCACCTAAGTCCTCCTTCGGAGAGGACTTAGGGCGGGCCTTTTAATTAATCTTAACCACCTTACTGAACGCACTTTTACCACAGGTGGTAACTTTTATTAAATAGGTGCCGGTGGCGCATGGGGTGTTGGTGTAGTCGAGGCCGTTCCAGGTTAGTTGGTTGGTGTTTGGGTCGCTTAGTTTGCGGATGAGTTTGCCGTTGAGGTCGTATACATCGGCTTCTACAAAGCCTTTGGCGATGCCGTTGAAGGCAATGGTTATGTTGTTATTAAAGGGGTTAGGGTAGGTGGTTGCGTGTAGCTGGTCGGCCACCACGGTGGCTATGGCCGATGGGGTGAATACCTGGTTACTGTATACGCCGTTGCCGTGTGTGCCTACTACGATATTGCCATCAAAGGCGCGGGCGGTCATCATATCAATTACTACGTTGCCAATGGTATTGGGGCCTTCCTGCATCCACACGGTGTTAAGGCCGTTGAGGGTATCGGTGCTAAACAGGCCAATGCTGGTGCCTACATAGTATTTTTTGTTGGTGCCATCATTGTATATAGTTGCCCAGTTTACCGAGGGGCCGTTACCGGTGCCATCGGGGTTTTCTTCCAGGTTGCCGCTTACATCGGCCCAGGTTTGTCCGCCATCGGTGGTGTAGAAAATGCTGATTACTTCGTAATTGCTAAAGGTAACCATTACGTTGTTGGGGTTTAAGCGGTCGGGTTCCACACAGCTAACGTATGCGCCGGCCGGAAAATTGCTGCCGGTAATTTCGGTGCGCGGGCCGGTAAGGCTGGTGCGCACGCTATCGAGTTTATATACCTGACCTGAGTTGGTGCCATAGTATAGCAGGTCGGGGTTGGCATCACTAAACTTTAGTGCAGAGATGTATGGGGCGTTTATTTGCCCTGCGTTGCCAGAGTTGGGCATTAGTTTCCAGCCCTGGTTAACACCCTGGTATTCGTTACCGGTGATGGGAATATAAGATAGCGAATCGTTACGATATATATAGTTGCCATCGGTGAGGTACATAAAGTTATCATCGGCCGGGTTTAATATAAAGGGGGCTACAAATAAATAATCGGCCCCTGCGCTTTTGGGGTCTATTCGGGTGAGGCCTGTAACGTTACCGTTATCGTCAATAGCCAGTTTAAAGGTATGGCCCTGTTCCCAACTGAGGTAATAATTTGTTCGGCCGTGAGAGATGGCGCAGTAACCACCATCACCATAAAATACTTTAGGCCATGGCTGGGTAAAATCGAGGGTGCCGGTAAAGTAGCTTCCGTTATCCTGCAAGCCGCCTACTATTTGCTGGCTGCTGGTGTTGCCTGGTTCAATTGCCACCCCGTAAAACTGCCCGGTGTTATAGCCGTTGTTAATCAGTTCCCAGCTTACCACAGGGTCGTTTACTCCATAGGTTTTCATAATGCCTCCATCAGTTGATGAGTAGGCTACGTTGGGGTTTGAGGGCAAAAATACCAACCGGTGCTGATCGGGGTGGTGATGGGGGTAAACGTAGTTAGACAAGTGGGCCGTATCGCACTGGTAACCGCCCATCCAAACATAGCCCGGTGAGCTGAAGCCGTTAGTGGAGCGATAAATGTTGGTTCCGCCCAGGTAAACAGTATTGGTATCGGTAGGGGAAACGGCAATAAACATATCGTAAGAATTCTGAGAGCTGTATTTTTTAAAGTCGAAGGTGTAATATCCGGTGCAGTGGTCGTCGGGGATATTGGCGGTTAGTTTACTCCATCTACCACCGGTTCCGGTTCCATCGCCTGAGAGGTATTTGTATTTATATAATGAATGCCCTGTAGTACCTGTGCCCGGAGTTTCGGCAATCATATAAATCTGCGTTTCGTCAGTTGGTGCAATGCCCAGTTCTATCCGCTCAAAACCAGTGGGGAAGGTAGCTGGCAAAATTAAGGTCCAGTTAAAACCATCTGTGCTGCGGTAAAATCCACCATTGTTATTTTCGTCAGACATGGTTGCATATATAACTCCACTTGGGGTAACGGCAACATCGGTATAACTGGCAATGCCTGCAATGCTGGTATCCAGGCCCAGCACCGGTGCCCAGGTATTGCCGCCATCCGCACTGCGGAAAATACCGTTTACTACCGCAGCGTAAACTATATCGCTATCGGTGCGGCTGTTATCGGTAGCTATCTGCCATACAAAATCAAAATTGCGGGTTTGGTATAGAGGGTTAGGGATAGTATCGGACGTAGTAGAAGGCAACAGCGCCCAGGTTAAGCCCCCATCGGTTGATTTAAAAATACCATCGCCAGCAAACTGGCCTACAAAGCCGGCAGCATTTACAACAGCATATTGCTCACCGGTGCCGTAATACCAGGTGTTGGTGTGGCCACTGCGTTTATCCTGCGCAATGCAGGTGGTAGAATGCAGTTGCTGCGGAGTTGTTATTTGGGTAAAGTGCGCGCCCGAATCAACACTGCGCCACATGCCACCGGTTACCTGCCCGGCAAATACAATGTTTTCGTTGGTTACGTCCAGGGCCAGTGCGCGGGTTCGTCCGCCCAGGTTATAGGGGCCGCGGTTTTGCCAGGTGGTGGCGCTGCGGTCGTGTT
>CAISWS010000247.1 GCA_903889265.1 uncultured Bacteroidota bacterium | reverse complement strand
GAAGTTCTTTTTACCCGCAAAACCAACGACTACTTAATGTGGTGGGAAGGCAAAAAGCACAGCGTTGAAAGCGCACAACGTACCAGCGGCATTGAAAACGTTACCTGGAGCGACCAGTTCTCTTCCATTTTCACCATGCTGATGCACTACGCCGAAAATGTATATCTCAACACCAACGAACACGACAGAAGCATATCTATGGGCGAAGCCAGCGAAGTAAAATTTGCCCGTACGGTAATTAACGATTTTCCGCTGCATAAATACGAGCGCTCTGCGCCTATCATGCACCAATTAAGGTCGGCTAAATCCAATTATGAGGTTGCCCTCTTAAACCGCGCCATTGACATAACCAAAAAAGGTTTTATGCGCGTTTTAAAAACCATTAAACCCGGCATTTGGGAGTTTGAAATTGAGGCAGAACTTTCGCATGAATATACTGTAAACCGCGCAACCGGTCACGCATACACCCCCATTATTGCCTCCGGCGAAAACGCCTGCGTGCTGCACTACATCACCAACGATATGCAATGCAAAGACGGCGAACTGGTGCTAATGGACGCAGCCGCCGAATATGCCAACTACAATGCCGATTTAACCCGCACCGTACCGGTAAATGGCCGGTTTACAAAACGCCAGAAAGATGTATACAATTCCGTTTTGCGCGTGCATCGCGAAGTTAAAGACCTGATGAAAGCTGGTGCAATCCTGAATGAACTTAACCTGGAAGCCGGAAAATTAATGGAGAGCGAACTATTAAAACTGAAACTGATTACAAAAGACGACGTGAAGAAACAGGACAAGGCTTCACCGGCCTACAAAAAGTTTTACCCCCATGGTGCAGCACACTTTTTGGGGCTTGATGTACACGACCTTGGCAATCGCTTTGAAAAACTAAAATCAGGCGCCGTATTAACCTGCGAACCGGGCATTTATATCCGCGAAGAAAAACTTGGAATAAGGATCGAAAACAATATCCTCATCACCAACGGCAAACCGGTCGACCTGATGGCTAATATTCCTATTGAAGTTGAGGAAATTGAAGATATCATGAACGGCAAATAACACCGTATGGCGCAAAATTTTGCGCCCTCGTTTTGCGCCCTGAAAAAATTGAAAGAAAAAAAATGGACATCATTTCCTTACTCAGTATACCCAACATCCTTACCCTTATTAATCTGTTCTCAGGCTGCGTAGCCGTAGTGCTGATTTTTAATTTTCATGTTGAACTGGTGCCATATTGCGTAGCCGTTTCGCTGGTAGCAGATTTTCTGGATGGCTTTGCCGCCCGCTTCTTCAAAAACGCCTCCGACGTAGGCAAACAACTCGATTCATTGGCTGATGTGGTAAGCTTTGGTTTAGTACCCGGCCTGGTATTGTTCCAGTTATTGTTTCAAAAGTACTCCTCAGGCGCCGAGTTTTACAGCACCTCAAAAATTTATCTGTACTCGTCACCTGCATTTTTGGTAACCCTTTTTGCCGCCCTTCGCCTGGCCAAGTTTAATGTTGATAGCAGGCAAACCGACGGCTTTTTAGGCCTGGCCACCCCGGCTGCAACAATTTTTATCATCGGGCTGCTCCTCGTTTTTACCAACAATTCTTTTGGCCTCGCCCCTGTAATTTTCGATAAGGTGGTTTTATATGCCGTCATACTAATCATCTCCGGCCTCATGGTTTCCGAAATACCCATGTTTGCATTTAAATTCAAATCATTTGGCTGGAAGGGCAATCAGATAGTCTACCTGTTTATAATTCTTTCGGTGGTTTTACTGGCAACCCTTAAATTTGCGGCCATACCACTTATCATCATTTTGTATATTCTGGTATCTGTAATCAAACAAGCTATTGAACAACCAAAAGCAAAATAAACATTCAAAAAACCACTATAACATTTTAACCTATGAACTTTAAAGCCGAAATAGATGTAATGCCTTTAAAAGAATTGCTCGACCCACAAGGCAAAGCCGTTGAACACAGTTTGGATAAACTTGATTTTGAAGTAAAAGATGTGCGCATTGGCAAACACATTACCATCAAACTTTCTGCTGCATCTAAAGAAGAGGCACACACCAAAATTGAAAGCGCCTGCAAAAAACTATTGGCCAACCCTATTATGGAAGGCTATAAGTTTGATATAGTAGTCGAGTAATTTCAATACGGTTCTGGCTGCCCTGCGCTGTTCTGATAAAAAGTTTTTCGGAAAATAACTTCTATGCCAGGCAAACCAATTTCCAGCGTTATAATATTTCTATTGCTGTTGTCTGTAGGAATTTGTGCTTTTAAATCAAGTGATAATAAGCAGCAATCTACTGTTTATCATGTATGGGTGCCTCCATATCCCGCAATAGATTCAAATGCTGCACCTTTTATTCCGCCCGGTCAAACATTTACCACGGTAATAACCAATAACTCATCGCATCCGGTTAGTCTATATCCATATGTTAACCGCAAGGGCATGGAACACATTGCCTGGGGTGATTCGTTTTTGCTGGCCTATCTGCATGCCCAAATTGCCGGCATAACAGATACAGATGCCATTCGCTTAAAACTGGTGCAGGTGGTAGGTACTAAAATCGAAAAAACAGATTTGTTCTCTCACGGCCAGGCCATTTTTGCTCAGTCCGATAAATTTCTGTGCAGCAGCCAGAATTCACTTATGGGTGCCCTGCAAGGTGCTTACCATAAACAATGCGCCGGCTTTATTAAAAATGGTATTGCGCTTCTTATAAAAACCGGTTATTTCAATTACGATAACATTCTAATGGTTCACCTGGTTAGCCATACGGCGGGCACTTTTTTGTACAAAGGCAACTGGGCATTTTTCGACTTCGACCCACAGGAGCCTTTTTTTATGATTGCCGATTCAGCCAATAAAAACGGGTACGCCTCAGCGTTCGATATCCAGAAAAATCCGGCACTGGTTACTGAAACCCAGCGCTACTATTATGTTAACGATGCTGGAAAAAAAACTAATTTGTGCCCACGGCAGACTTTGGAAAGATACCAGGCCCGTTTTACTTCAGTTCAATACGGCACAATTCCCTTCCCATCCGAGCCTCTTAATATCCCGGGCATAATAGATTTACCTCCAGGCTCAAGTATGACATCATCTTACCGTACGCCTTATATTTTAGATCCGGTAAACTACCAAAAGCTAACCGCAAGTTTCGGAACCGGGCTGCTTAATACCTGCTCCACGCTATCGCACATTCTGGGCATTTCGCAAGACTCGGCCTCAACGCTCATCAACAATGCCGGAATATCCATTGACTACTGCACCAAAAACTGGCAGCTCGATTTTATGAATATTACCCCCACCCTGCAAATAATTTTGCCCGCAACCCGTGACACATTGAAAACAAATACTCAACCGGGTTTTGCCATTGCGGACATCAGTTTCCCCGGTTATATTCTCCATTCCACAACAAACATTTCTCCCGATATATTTATTGCCGGAGAATCGCCCCCCCTGTGGAGCGAGCCCGCCAAAGTCACACAACTACCTCAGGTGGCCGATAACTGGGTACACTATCTGGCTGAACCCAACATGTATATTCCTCCCCATCCCAATAAAGATGATACCATTTCAGTTTCATTTAATCCCGCAGTATTAAACTTTGCTGAAGGATTTAAATTTGAATACCTGTCAAAAACCGATTCGCTTAATGTTGAAGTTTTTAAAAACGATACCCTGGTATCGCGCCAATCAACCTACGCCATCAAAAAAATGCACGCAAAAAAATAAATCCCTATTATTGAACCAAATGTAAAACAAGGGGGCAGCCATTCTATTTAAATGCGGCTGTTTGTTTTTTTCAAGTCTTAATACTTTATAGTTAATACTCTATACCAATTCAATGTCAAAACTCTTCATAGTCCCAACACCGGTAGGCAACCTGGAAGATATCACCCTCCGGGCTTTGAAGATGTTGAAAGAAGTAGACCTGATACTGGCAGAAGACACCCGCCAGACAAAAAAACTTTTAGACCATTTTCAAATCCAAAAACAGCTCATCTCCTATCATAAATTTAACGAGCACAAAATGATTGAGGCCGTTACCGAACGGCTTCGCTCCGGGCAGAATATAGCACTGGTAAGCGATGGCGGAACACCCGGCATCTCAGACCCCGGCCATATATTAATTGCCGCCTGCATTAAAGAAAATATAACTGTGGAATGCCTGCCCGGTGCTACAGCCTTTGTTCCTGCCCTCGTAAACTCAGGCTTTGCTACAGACGAATTTGTTTTCATCGGGTTTCTCCCGCACAAAAAAGGCAGACAAACCAAACTAAAACAAATTGCCGCCGAGCAACGCACGCAAATCCTCTACGAATCCCCTTTCCGCGTATTAAAATTGCTGGAAGAATTAAAATTGCACATCGGACTTGAAAGACAAATTTCCACCTCCCGCGAAATATCAAAGATGTTTGAGGAAACCAACCGTGGCAATGCCGATGAACTCATTGCACACTTCACAAAAAAAGAACCCAGGGGAGAGTTTGTAGTAGTAATATCCCAACTTATCGAAAAATAATTTGCATTTCCAATTAGCGCAATACCCATTACTATTCCGAAGATGTTTTTTGTTCTTCGTTTTTCGTGCGAAGCGCTGAAAAACGAAGATTGTCCCCCGCTGGCGGGGGCGTAGGGGGTGGTGAGTATCT
>CAISWS010000246.1 GCA_903889265.1 uncultured Bacteroidota bacterium | reverse complement strand
TTTTAGAAAGCCAGATGCAGATTGAAGAAAGCCAGAAAAAAGCAAAAGACCTTGAAGGCGCTTTATTAAATAACTACGCCGATAAAGAAAGCTATCAGGCTGAAGTAGAAGCTGCTGAGAAAAGCTACTACGATTCAAGAGGTGAGATAAATGAACTGGATGCCAAAGTGCGTGACCTTGCCCGCAATAAAGACAATATTGCTACCATACTTGCTGATATTAACGAAAAATTCAATGAGCTTAAACTATCCCTTACATCGTTAAAAGAAAGGTTAAGCGTTGAGTTTAACATAGATATAAACGTGATATTGAATGAAGAATTTGAAATGGTTCAACCGGTGGAAGAAGTGCAGGCGGAAGTAGATAAAGTAAAAAAACGCGTAGATAACTTTGGCGAAATTAACCCGATGGCGCTGGAAGCTTTTGAAGAAATGAAAAAGCGCTTCGATTTTATTGTTGCGCAGAAGAAAGACCTGGAAGATGCCAAGGCATCATTACTGCAAACCATTAAGGAAATTGACGATACTGCCCGGGGCCAGTTCCTCGATTCATTTAATAAAGTAAGAGAAAGCTTTATCAATGTATTCCATACCCTTTTCAGTGCCGATGACCAGTGTGACCTGTTCCTTGAAAATCCGGACGACCCGCTTGAATCAAAAATCGAAATTATAGCCAAGCCTAAAGGCAAACGCCCAACGGTGATAGATCAGCTTTCCGGTGGAGAAAAAACCCTTACAGCTACTGCCCTACTCTTTTCGTTATACTTATTGAAACCGGCTCCGTTCTGTATTTTTGATGAGGTTGATGCTCCGCTGGATGACAACAACATCTCTAAATTCAACAAAATCATCAGCGAGTTTTCGAAGGAATCGCAGTTTATCATCGTAACCCATAACAAAATGACCATGTCGTCTGTAGATGCTATTTATGGTGTTACCATGCCAGAGCAGGGAGTTTCGAGAGTGGTACCGGTGGATTTCAGAAGTTTGAACTAGGCAAAACAGGGGCGCTGATTTGTTATGATAGTTATGATGAATTCAATTTGAAGGATTTACAATAATCTCCAAAAAACTATGGCCTACAAACTCTCTCAAAAATACCCGCAGAAACGTGCTTTCATAACCGGAGGCGGCGGTGGCCTGGGCAGGGCATTAAGCCTTAAACTTGCAGCCGACGGCTGGACCATAGGTATTACAGATATAAAAGCTGAAGGGCTGGCCGAGTCTGCCGACCTGATTAGCAAGGCTGGTGGCAAAGCCTATACCTATCAATTTGATGTTTCAAAAAAGGATGAGTTCAAAAAAGCCTTTGATGATTTTATTTCAAAAACCAATGGTATAGACCTGATGATAAACAACGCCGGCGTAGGCGATGGCGGTTTAATTGGCGAATATGGCCTGGATAACTGGGAATGGATTACTGGTATTAACCAGATGGCTGCCGTTTATGGCACCCACTTTGCCACACCTATCATGAAGAAACAGCAAAGCGGTTATGTAATATCCATAGCCAGTGCTGCAGGCCTGGCTAATATGCCTAATATGGCAATGTATAATGTTACCAAGGCAGCAGTTATTTCGTTGATGGAAACACTGTACGCCGAGGTAAAAGCTTTTAACGTTGGCGTTAGTGTAGTTTGCCCTACCTTCTTCCGCAGTAAAATTATGCAATACAACCGGGGCGATAAAGATGCTGCCGCCATTGGCCA
>CAISWS010000245.1 GCA_903889265.1 uncultured Bacteroidota bacterium | reverse complement strand
TGCAAGTGCCTCCGATGATGGCCGCGATTAAGGAATTGAAGAAGAAGAGTTAAGGCTTCTTCTGCTGAGGCACGAGTCTTTCCTACAACCACTCCAATTTCTAAATTGGCACCGTGGCAGTATGCGTTCTACTTACATGGCTGAGGAAATTAAATTTCTTCAGCCATTTTTATTTTCGGTTAAGAAGTAATAGTAGCGGGCGGCATTTTATTTATCATACGGTTTTACCTAATCAGCTCCTTACATGCTGTTGTCATACGCAACGTGTGCAGAAATCTTCATTAGCTCTTTAATCTGCTAATCCCAAAGACGACGATACTTGTAAGTTCAATAATCATTTAATCTTAAAAGTTTTCCAAAAAACAAATTTTGCATGCAAATTGCATGCAAATACAAAATAAAAAAGGCTTACATTTTCATGTAAGCCTTTGATTTTCAGTGTGGGAACTACTGGGTTCGAACCAGTGACCCTCTGCTTGTAAGGCAGATGCTCTGAACCAGCTGAGCTAAGCTCCCTTTTTACGCCCTGTAATCCAAAGCGGAGCGCAAATGTATAAGACTTGGGTAATTTTTCAAACTGTAAGGCACTTTTTTTATCGTACTACCATAATCTTTCCAACTTTTATCAGCTGACTATCCCTGTCAAGGATGTTGTAAAAGTAGTTTCCGGCGGCATATTTCGAAATATCAATGGATAGATTATCAGTAAAACTAACCTGTTGAAGTTGTTGCCCTACACTGTTAATAAGCACAAATTTAACCGCATCGGTGTTTCCAGCGGCAGATACAAACAATACGTCATCGGCAGGGTTGGGATAAATATTAAACCGGATAGCATTTGGCAACACATTTAAGCCACTTACCTTAGTTACGTGGATGGTAACCATTGCACTGGCGCAATTGCCGCAAACCGGGTTAGTGTGGTCGCAGGCGGTGTAGTAAAAGGTATCAATGCCATAAAAACCTGTGTCGGGCACATAAGTAATGGTGTTGTTAGTATTAACCGTTGCCGAACCATGCCCCGGGTTTGCCTGCAGGTTAACATACAGCGCATTAGCATTATAATCCGAATCGTTGGCCAGCACATTTATAACCGCCGAACTATCTTCATTCATACTTACCACATCTGCCACAGCCGAAGGAATTCGAAATGGGGAATAAGCCGGGTTGTATTTATAAGCTGCTCCTGCATAAAAATTAGCTCCGGTAACTTCGGTTCCGGTTTCATCAACCGCACTAAGCCTGATAGAGTCGTTGTTAAACACCTCTATTTTGCCGTATGTAGAATTAAAGTTGTGTTGGTTGCATAAGCCACTTCCTCCAATGTCCCATATATTAAAGCCCATAAAATTTTGATATGTAAGGGCATCCTTACTATTGCTGATCTTCATGTTGGCGCTCATTAATTCCGGCAAGCCTGAATTTGTTCCGTCGTCAAGGCCAACAGTACCGCAATTACCACTAACAACAAAAACATTCGGAATGTTATAACTCAAAATATAGCTCAGCAGGCTATCACCGTCCGCTTTAAAACCCGCCCACAAGTCGGCAAAGTGATTGGTAGATGAATATGCATGGGTGCCCAACAGCCCGAAAGGATTGCAGCTTAGTTTCGGATTCCAGTAAGGCACATCCCCTCCCCCAATTTTTATAAGCGTATCCAGCGCAAATCGCATTCCCATATTAAAAGGCACACTGCTTACAATAAATTTCCAGGTTGCAGTTGACTGACTTAGAGCATTTTTCAGCCACTGCATTTGTTCATTACCTAGTAAGTGGCTTGCGGGGTCCTGCTTATATTGCCAGTTAGCAGTGCCACCTATTGTATCAACACAAACAACCTGAAAACCACGCGCGCTCCGCACATCCAAAACAAAAAACTCAGCATTGCCCGACTTAAAACTATGGTAAATACCGTCGGTTGAGTCGTGCAAAGAATAAGAAGGAAAATACTGCTGATAACACTGGATTGAGTTTAGCCTGGCCTGGGCCGGCTGGCCCCATCCTACAGGTGACCCCAAAATGCCGTTAAATGGATTGATAAGATATCCCAGGGCAAGGGTTTTCCCCGATTTTTCATTCATATAATCATGGTCATCATAAACATAATCTAACCCCAGCGATTGGATAAAGCTGAGCGAATTACTGGTATAGCGCCCTTTGTATACGCCCTGGACATTACTATATGTAGCTGCCCAACTTGTAGGCGGGCCGTTTAAATAAATATCAATACAACCTGTTGCTGAGTCCGGATAGCTCCAGTTGCCAAGTTCAATAAAGGCCTTTGCGTTTTCAGCAGTTGCACGCACAAAAATGGCCGAATCATTATCATTAATATCCGCAATACCTGCACCGGTTAAAAAAACCTGGTGTCCCACCGAATCAGGCGCCAGTAAAGTGGAAAATTTTGCGTTGGTAGAAATCGGCACTCCGTTAATCGTTACACGAATATAATACTGGGTATTAGCCGAAAGCCCGCCAATATGAACAATACCCACGCTATCGCCGGAATTAGTACTTCCCGCACCCGAGGCAACAATAGAACCAAACGGATGCGTATTACTTAAAAGAATTGTAAACCCTGTAGGTGCAGATGTTCCCAGAAAAATGTTGCACGAAGTATCTGTAACACCACCAACAATGGGTCCATAAGTAATTGTTTGCGCAAAAAGGGCCGAAGCAAAGAAGCAAAACAAACCGAGGAGCGTATGTTTCATATGTTTTTATTGTAATTTTTAAAGGTCCTTGTATCCTTTTTGGTTAATTAATCTAAACGGCAAGCATTTCTGTTTTAAACTCGCTGTTAAAGTGAAACTCTATTTCCGGGTTATTCTCCCGCTCCATCTTTAAAAACCAGTCAGATGGGGCCAGATAAACCAAATGCCCGTCCTTATCATAAACTATGTTCGAAAACTTGAACCTGATAAAATCCTCTAGTTTTTGTGGGTTATCCGAACGCAGCCAGCAGGCACGGGTCATGTTAATAGGTTCAAACCTGCAGCTGGCTGCATATTCATGCAGCAGGCGGTATTGAATTACTTCAAACTGAAGTTCACCCACCGCTCCTACAAAGCGCCGGTTACCCGGCTGCTGGGTAAACAACTGCGCCACGCCCTCATCCGTTAACTGGGTAATACCTTTTTCCAGCTGCTTAGATTTCATCGGGTCGGTATTTACCAGTTCCTTAAATATTTCCGGCGAGAAAGACGGAATACCTCTTATTTGAAAATCCTCTCCCTCCGTCAGCACATCACCTATTTTAAAACTGCCGGTATCATATAATCCTACCACATCTCCCGGAAAAGCCTCATCCACAATATTCTTCTCTTGCGCCATAAAACTAACCGGGGTGCTGAACCTGAAGTTTTTATTCAACCTTACATGGTGATAATAAGTATGCCTTTCAAACTTTCCGCTAACAATACGCATAAAGGCAATCCGGTCGCGGTGTTTAGGGTCAAGGTTGGCATGTATCTTAAAAATAAAGCCAGTCATTTTACTTTCGGTTGGCTCAACAAATCGTTTGTCGGTTTCGCGCCCTCTGGGTGTAGGCGAAACCTCAATAAACGTATCCAGCAATTCCTGCACTCCAAAATTATTTACTGCGGAGCCAAAGAAAACCGGCGCCAGGTTGCCTTTCAGGTATTCTTCAACATTAAAGTTATCATATACAATTTCTACCGTTTCTATATCCTCGCGTAATTGTGCGGCATCCTTGTCCCCAACTTGCTTATCCAATTCAGGGTCGTTTAAATCTGTAATCTGCAAAACCTCATCGGCCATTTTTGTGGTACTGGGTTTAAACAGGTTCAGATATTTTTTGTGTACGTTGTATACCCCTTTAAACAGGGTTCCCCGGTTAATAG
>CAISWS010000244.1 GCA_903889265.1 uncultured Bacteroidota bacterium | reverse complement strand
TCCATAGTGTGTTTAGCCTCTAATTTCACACATTTCAACCTCACATAATTGCACTATTTCAACCGCCATCAGCCATATTGTGCAATTTGTCCTACACCCTCTGGTAAAGGCAGCTTTCAAATCTTCGCAAATTACATTACTTTCATTCTGCCTTTATAAAACCCAAACCACCTTTTTGTTTTCATGAAAAAACTGTTCCTAACCTCCGTAGGCTTTATGGCCTGTTTTCTGCTGTTTTCTCAAACCAACAATAAGTATAATGTTGAAATAGTGCGCGATAGTTTTGGCGTGCCACACATTTTCGGAAAAACCGATGCTGATTGCACCTACGGCCTGGTTTGGGCTGAGTGCGAAGATGATTTCAATACGGTGCAGTGGGGCCTTTTACTGGCTAAAAGTATGCTTGGCAGACACCTGGGTATGGAGGGTGCAAGAATTGATTATGCCGTTCAGCTGTTGCGTATACGCAGAATAATTGATGAACATTACGATAAGGATGTATCGCCAGAATTTAAAAGGGTATTACAGGCCGCAGCTGATGCCGGCAACCGGTATGCCGAGTTACATCCCGATGAAGTACTTGTAAAAAAAGCCATGCCCGTGGGGCCCAAGGATTTTATTGCTGGTTACATGTTATCTATGGCGCTAATGACCGGTATTGACGGGGCATTGGGCGATATGGTAAATGGAACGGTTTCAACCGCTCCGTTTGTTGAAAAAGGCCGGGGCAGCAACGCCATGGCGATGAATTCGAAGATTACGGCTGATGGGAATGTATACCTGGATGTAAACTCGCACCAACCTATGGAGGGGCCTTTAAGTTGGTATGAGGCGCATTTGCAAAGCGAGGAAGGGTTGAACATGTATGGCTCAACTTTTCATGGCGGGGTTACCATTTTTCATGGCGTGAATGAAAACCTGGGTTGGGCGCATACCACCAATGGCTTTGATGCCATTGATATTTACCAGTTGGAACCGGACCCTAAAAAGAAGAACCACTACCTGGTAGACGGAGTTTCTTACCCGCTCGAAATTGGCCATGCCAAGCTTGCCGTTAATCTGGCCAAGCACCGGGAGAAACACAAATTTGTGCTTACCGTTCATAAAAAAATTTGGTGGAGCAAATTCGGGGCTACCGTAATTAATAAGAAGGGAATATTTGCTGTGAGGCTGGCTAGCAACATGACTATTAAAGCGCCGGAGCAATGGTACCGTATGGACAAGTCGCGCAATTTTACTGAGTTCCGCCATGCTTTGGATATGCAGGGCATAGTGAACCAGAACATTACCTATGCTGACAAAAACGATACCATATTTTTTATCAGCAACGGGGCTTTTCCGAAAAGAACGCCGGGTTATAACTGGAGGGGAACTTTACCGGGCAATACCGAAAAAACTTTGTGGAATGACTTTTTTCCTGAGTCGGCGATACCGCAAATACTGAACCCGGATTGTGGTTATGTTTTTAATGCAAACAATACCTGTTTCAGGGCTTCGTGCAGCAGGGATAATGTGCTACCTTCAACCATTGACCCTACCATGAGCCATGATACCACCATGACCAACAGGGGCCTTCGTTTTGAGGAAAACATTGCCAAATACAATAAGGTAAGCTGGGACGATTTTTTAAAAATAAAATACGACCGGCAATATCCAAAAGAGGCACTGTTTTTTAAAAAGTTTCAGGCATTTGATATTGTTGAGTTGAAGGAAGAAGAGCACCCTGATATTGCCGATGCTATTAAAATAATTAAAGGATGGAATAAACGCGGTGACGTTGACAACATGAACGCTGCCCTTACCTATAAGGTGTTGTATTACATTTACAATAACAGCAACGGCGAAATGGAAGCGAAGTTTGTAACCGATAAGAAAGCCAAGTTTGATTTTTTTGTAAAAGCTATACAGGAAGTAAAGAAAGAGATGCTGGCAGATTTTGGTTCACTCAGCATCCCCCTGGGCGATTACCAGCGCCACCAACGCGGCAATGTTGACCTGCCTACCGATGGTGGCCCGGATATGTGGGATGCCAAGTATGGCCGTGATTACGGCAAAGGCCGCATACGTGGCTGGATGGGTGAATCGTTTATTTTGCTGGCTAAGTTTACCAAGGCCGGCCCTCAGTTTAGCACTGTTTCGCCTTATGGCACCAGTAATAAGCCCGGCGCCAAACATTATACAGACCAGATGCCTTTATACGTTAGCCACCAAACCAAGGAAGAAAGTTTGAGTAAGGAGTGGGCGTATAAACATGCGGAGAGGATTTATAAGCCGGGGGAGAAATAATACAGGCCTCTCCCGTCCTTCGCTTCGCTGGGGCGCCCTCTCCATCGCAAGCGATAGCGAGGGTAAAACGTTCAGCATTGTTGTGGCGGAGTCTGCTACGGGGATAATCACTTTGTCCTTGTAAAAACCAGGGTTGAACCCAGCAAAGGGAAAAACATATAATCGCGCACAAATAGTTTGCCTTCTTTTATTTTGCAGTAGCATTTATAATGGGTGCCTGAGCTGCTGTGGTAAAGCTGGCCACCCGTCCATTTTTCTTCATCCCATACCATACCGGTTATGTAGACGGTATTTTGTAATGAACGTGAACGCTGCGAGGGGTCAGGGTTATGTTCATCTTTTTTAAAGGTGGTGCCGTCTTTTTCCATGGCTTTTACGGCGTAAAGCAGTCGGGATTGATATTCAATACCGGCTTTAAATACTTCTATTTTGGTTTTGTTTTTTGCTTCCCATATGCCCACTATATCTGACGACTTAACAATTTGCTCCATTAATTTTTCCGAGTTTTAAATTTTGGTGCAAAGGTGGTTAAGTTATTGGTAGGAAGAGCGACTATATTGAGAATTGCGCAATTTACATTGGGAGCCATCAGGAACGAAATAATAGCTCCGCGTTTCAACGCGGAGGTTGAGTTTTAAAGGTAATCCGGCTTTAGCCGAAATGGATTAAAAGCCATTTAGGCTAAAGCCAATGAGGGTGTGTCGCCATGCACCGCGTTGAAACGCGGAGCTAT
>CAISWS010000243.1 GCA_903889265.1 uncultured Bacteroidota bacterium | reverse complement strand
TGCCCAGGTTGGCCAGTGCTATGCCCGTTGCCTTTCGCCTGATATTTATGAGTTGAAAGAGGATGTTGTGGTAGATAAACCCGCATCGGTAAAAACCGAAATTATACCGGCTACTTACGTTACAGTTATGGATACCGTAGTAATGGTGCCTGAAGGTAAACGCATTATAACCATACCTGCCCAGTACGAAACGGTAGTTGAAAACAAACTGGTATCCCCTGCCACTCAAAAGTGGGTAAAAACGGGCAGCAGTAAAAACTGCTTTTCAGCAGACCCTAAGGATTGCGAAGTATGGGAGTTAAAGCAGTTTGACCCTGTTTACCAGAAAGTAAGCCGTAAGGTTGAAGTAGTGCCTGCTTCAGTGCAGGAACAAATTATTCCGGCAGTAACACAGGTAGTTCCCCGCCAGAAAATAGTTAAGCCAAGCGAAACAGTTAAAACCGAAATACCGGTTTCCTACAAAACCATTATGAAAAAAGTGTTGGTTAAAAAAGGTGGCACATATGAGTGGAAAGAAATTTTGTGCGAAAAAGACGTCACCGAAAGCAAAATAAACCAGATACAGGAAGCCCTGATCCGCGAAGGATATGACCCGGGCCCGGTCGACAACCAAATGGGCGAATCTACCAAGCAAAGTATCGTTAAGTTTCAAAAAGATAAAGGCTTGCCGGTAGGCAACCTGAATTTGGAAACTTTGAAGGCATTGGGAGTTAATTGAGAAGTGTTCAGGTGTTCAGGTGTTCATTTGCTCAAGTGTTCAAGTTAATACAAACCACGCAACACCTGGTTGCTTTTAAAACTAAGCCTGGCAAAACCTCTTATACTTAAATACTTGAGCAAATGAACACCTAAACACTTCTCCTCCGTGCAAAACATTAAAAAACGTTATAACCCGCACTCCACCATACTTTTTCTCTTAGTTTGGCTTTGTATTAGCATCATTCGTTAAAAACCAAAATATGAAACTGAAATTTGTTCTGCTATTAGCCATCCTTACTGCCGGTTTTACAAAGTCCCAGGCGCAATTCTTTAAAAATCTTGAAAACCAGGTTGGCATACCCGCCAATGGTTCGGGTGGTTTTACTCAGGATGAAGCAGGAAGGGCCATTAAAGAGGCCCTTACAAAAGGTATTACCCATGGTGTTGACCTTGTTTCAGTTACCGATGGCTATTTCAAGAACCCTACCATAAAAATCCCTTTCCCGTCCGAAGCACAACAGGTGGAAAGTGCATTGCGCACTGCGGGTATGGGAAGCCAGGTAGACCAGGCCGTCGAGTCCTTTAATCACGCTGCCGAAAATGCAGCAAAAGCGGCTACCGCCATTTTTATAAATGCCATTAAGCAAATGACGCTGAATGATGCCATAAGCCTTGTAAACAATAAACAGCAGGACGCCGCCACCCAATTTCTGAAACGCACCACTACCGACCAACTTGTGGCTGCTTTTAAACCCAGCATTAAAGACGCACTGGACAAGGTGAATGCCACCAAATACTGGAGCGATATTATGGGCACCTACAATCGTATTCCATTCCACAGCCAGGTAAATACCGACCTGCCCGATTATGTAACGCGCAAAGCTATTGATGGCCTGTTTTACATGGTTGCCCAGGAAGAAGCCAAAATACGAAAAGACCCCATGGCCCAAACCAGTGACTTGCTGAAGAAGGTATTCGGCAACGCCAAAATGTAATTTTAGATGCAGGAAAATGGATCTGGAGTGAAGAATTGATTCTAACTTCCTAGTTCTAAAATCTTACTTCGGACTACAGAAGTAATCTTCCTCTTCGTAGTAAGTTACGGCCTGCGAAATCGCATTGGGGCCATCGCAAACTTCCTGGCTGTTATTCAGAATATTGCAAAGGTAAGTGGTATCAGAAAAAGAGTTTTCAATAGAGTCTATGTGGTTATGATCAGTAAACCTGTTGGTGCATATTTTATATACGATAGAACTGTCGCTTTTTAACTCGCAGTACGAACAGTACTGGTTACACTGGTAACACGACTTTTTGCATGAACTTGCCGCAGTCACAAGTAATAAAAAGGAAAACAGCACAAAAGAATTTCTCATAGATATAGTATAGAACGCAGCGTTCGAAAATTATTATTGCTATTTTTTGCGCGGTGAAAATAAAATAATTTTCTTTGCCACCGCTAAAGGTGATATTGGTAACATAAAGATACCAAATATCATAATAGGGAATCCTGTGAAAATCAGGAGCAGTACCCGCTGCTGTAAGTTCTGTTAAAGGTTCTGACAATACTTTGCCACTGTTACGTTAATTGCAACGGGAAGGCGTCAGAATAGAACGAGCCAGAAGACCTGCCTTCAGCAATATATTTTTCAATGCTTTCGGGAAGAAAAGCCGTGAACTGAAACTTATGGAACGTTTCTTTTCCTTCTTTTAACTTTCGGGGCGATTTTTTCAATTAAAACTTTTTCAATCATGAAAAAAATCAACCTGTTTATTTTTGCCTTATTTTTTACCCTTGGCGCTTTTGCACAGGCCACTTCAAATTTTGACACCCTGACCCTGGGCACCGACACTTTCTGGACAGGCTCGACCCTTACCGGCGGATTTGCCGATGGCCATGCTTATTTCGAAAACGTTTATGATACTGCATATGGCGGATATTGGTCTGCGGGTTTTGTATATTCCGACAAAACTGATTCAGTTACCTCTGGTTATACAAATCCGGGTAGTGCTATTACCGCTTCCGGATTTAACGGTTCTAAAAACTATGCTGTCGCTTACGATGATGGTGGCGGTAACGTTAAAGTAAGACTTACACAAACAGCAGCGGGCAGGGCCGTTCAGGGATGCTATGTAACCAATACTACTTACGCATATCTGTCTATGCTGTATGGCGATATGTTTGAGCATCCCTTTGCAGCAGGTTATTCCGATTTTTTTCTGCTAAATATAACCGGTTGGAAAGGCGGCCAGCCCGTTGGCGATACTGTTAAATTTTACCTGGCCAGTTTCCTTTCGCACGACACTACCCAGAACTACATTTTAAAAAACTGGCACTGGGTTAACCTGCTTTCATTAGGGAATGTTGATAGCCTGGTATTCAGTTTGTCAAGTTCGCAATACGATTCGTTGGGCTACCTAACACCTACTTACTTCGCTTTGGATAATTTTGTTACCTCCGATCTTTCTGTATTGCGTGATACCGTTTTATACAATCAGGATACACTGCTGAACGTTCTGTCGGGCGTTTTGGACACCGCAGGCGGGCCTTTTACTGTAGAGGTAGTAAGCCGTACTATCCCCGGTTCAACTGTAGTAGATTCCAATAACCTGATTTGGTATATTCCACAGGATGGAATTGTAGGTTTTGACACATTGGTTTATGCAATTTGTAACGCTTCCAATGTATGCGATACCAGCGAAATAATTATAGATGTGCGCAGCCCAACAGGTATCCGCAACATAAATAACCTGCAAACCAAAGTTTATCCTAACCCGTGCGGTAGCTCGTGCTCACTTTACCATTCCGGTGAAATTAAAACTGTTGAGTTATTCGATCTTGAAGGCAGACTTATCCGCACCATACCTTGCAACACCGGAGAGCATGTAACCGAAATACAAACATCAGACCTTGAAGCAGGAACTTATGTTGTAAGGGCGGTTTCGGACCAGGGCGTTGGCATAGCTAAGGTTGTAAAGCAGTAATACTTTTGTATGCGCTGCACCAGGCAAAAAACACTCTTACCGATTGTTGTGCTGTTGTGTTTTTATCAGGCAGTAAGTGCACAGTTTGCACCTGCTGCCGGTTTGCCCGGAACCACAGCCATACCCGGCGATTCATCTGCCTTTGTTGACTGGGCCTCAGGTTGTACGGTTCAGCGCGGGCCAATGAACATTGCTGATACATCTTTAGGCCTGGCCAGCGCTGGGGAAAACACGAACGCTTTAGGTATTTCAGATGATATAACCGTTAGTTTAGGCGATGCTGGAAGTGCCATCGTTTCATTTAACCACCCTATTTATAACGGCCCCGGTTTTGATTTTGCCGTATTTGAAAACGGGTTTATGACCAACAATTCAAACCTCGCTTTTCTTGAACTTGGTTTTGTGGAGGTGAGTACGGATGGCACAAGGTATGTCCGTTTTCCGGCAGTTACCGAAGTTCAGGATACGTCTCAACTCAACAATGATGGCTCCATGGATTGTTCTCAGATTTATAACCTTGCCGGCAAGTATATAGCACGATACGGAACTCCTTTCGATTTAGCAGAACTGGTTGACAGCCCCGGAATAGATGTAAATAACATCAACTACGTTAAGGTAATTGATGTAGTTGGTTCCATCGACAGTATATATGCCACCCGCGACCACAACGGCCATATCATCAACGATCCATGGCCAACCCCATATCCCTCATGCGGTTTCGACCTTGATGCAGTAGGAGTCATTCATTCAAAGGGCGTTTCAGGGATAACAACATTTACTCCCGATGCCGGAATAAAAATTTACCCCAATCCCATTCGCAGGGATGGAACCTGCAGCATTCAATTGCCTCAAAACATCAGCAGCGTAAGTTTATCCGATATAAGCGGCCGCTTGCTTAACCAATGGCCTGGCACAGGTAACAGCACCTGGCAACATATAAGCACCGGCAACTTAAACAGTGGCATCTATTTCATTACGGCCGAAACTTCAGCAGGCCAGTACAACACAAAACTGGTTGTGGAATGAAAAACATGCTGATATATCTTTTTGTATTCCCATTCTCGGCCACACTGGCACAGGGAGTAAAAGATACTATCAGGCTGGATGAAGTAGTTAAGATAGAACAGGCACCCACCAACAACGATGCCTCGCCGTTTACCGATGTCAAATACAGGCAAGGCGAAAGACTGAGCGATGCGTTAAACGAATTTTCCTCTGTATATGTAAAAAGCTACGGCAGCGGGGGCCTTGCATCTTTGGCCATACAAGGAACCTCTGCAGAGCAAACGGCTATTGAATGGAATGGAATAAAAATAAACTCCCCTTCACTTGGGCAGTTAGACCTTTCGTTGTTTATGCTGGGCATGCAGGACGAATTGCAACTGGTGCGCACCGGATATGAGGGAACTATTGGAGGAACGCTGCAAATGAACAATGATGTTAAACGCGATAGCGGGTTTTCAATTGGCGCAACATTTCGCACAGGTAGTTTCGGCACTTATGAAGCTGCCGCCGATGCCGATTATGCAAAAGATAAATTCTCCGGCGCCACCAAATTTAGTTTTATTTCAGCGCAAAATAATTTCCCTTATACCAATAATTACGATGCAGGCAACCCTACAGTAAGGCAGACAAACGCTGCTGTACTTCAATACTCAATATTACAACAACTGAATGCCAGAATAACCCCGGATAACCAGTTAAATTTTTTTGTATGGTTCAGTGATGCCAACCGGCAAATTCCACCGGTAATGAGTCAGCCTGCCGATAAACAGGTACAGGATGATTATTCTATCCGTACGATGGCAACCTGGCAGGGACTTATAAAGAAATGGAGGGTAAAAGTTACCTCGGCATACCTCGATGACTGGATGCGCTATACCGACCCCAATGCTCTGCTGAACGAAGTATATATAACCCACGCCCTTCGCAATAACTTCGGCTGCTCTTATAATTTTCCTTTTGACGTTACCTGGAAAGTGGAATTGAATTACGACCACGAGTGGGCCAATATCAGTGAGTTTGGTTCGGTAAAAACACGCGACATTGTTGGATTGAAAACCTATACCGACTATTATTTTTTGAATGGATTTAAGTTACACGCGGGTTTCAGGGAAGATTTGGAAGATAAACAGCTCTCAGCTTTTTCACCCGAACTAGGTTTAAACTATACAGGTAAAATAAACACCACCAACCAGTATGTATTGGGGTTTGTTGCTTCGCGCGATTTTCGTTTTCCGACTTTAGACGAATTAGACTGGATACCTGGCGGCAACCCCAATTTGCAGGAAGAGAAATCGTGGAACGGCACTATACAGGCAAAATATGATTACCGGAAGATGGTAGACTTAACTTTATCCAATTTCTACATTTATGTAAATAACTGGATACAATGGATACCGGATGGCAATAACTGGGATGCTGAAAATTTCCGTCGGGTATTTTCACGCGGGCTTGAAGCCAGCCTACACCTGACTAACGCTGATGAAACAAGGCCCAATAAATTTGCCGTTCATTTCACTGCCTCATACACCTACACCAAAGCTACCAACCTCGATGCATTTTCAATTACCGATGCATCAAAAGGCATGCAAATGATTTATGTGCCTTATCACAACGCCATGGCCGGGCTACAGCTTGAATACCATAGATTTTACCTGCGGAGTATCAACAATTACACAGGCATGGTGTATACAGCTACCGATAACTCTCAGTCGCTGAACGGATATTTTACCAGCAATCTGGAGGCCGGTAAAGATTTTGTAATTAAGCATACCACACTGGGTTGCTCGTTTAAAATAAACAACATTGGCAACCTGCAATACCAGGTAGTAGCCCAGCGCCCTATGCCCGGCAGAAGTTTTGAAGGCACCATCCGATTTAAATTTTTCAGCTGATGAATAAGAAAATTGTCATATTCATCGCTATCATCCTCGCGGCTATTTCATCATGCCAAAAGCAAAAACCTGCATCCTTTAGTTCGCCCACCGCAAAAGGCGTTTTTATGAGTAACGAAGGGGATTTTAACAGCGGGCAGGGAGAAATTTCATTCTACAACCCGGTTACCGAT
>CAISWS010000242.1 GCA_903889265.1 uncultured Bacteroidota bacterium | reverse complement strand
TATTGTGCCTTCCTTCTTTACACCCAACTCCTTACTCTCTGCTATAAATTTTTCGATAAAGCCCAAAAGTGTGGTTTCCTCATTTCTGACTTTATTATTAAAGGCTTCGTCCAATTCTTTTTTTAACAGGCTTGGCGAAATAAACTTTCCATCCGCTTTATAGCTTCTAAACAACTCCTTCGCTTTAAGGCTCAGTTTGTCGAGTATGCGGTTAATGTCGCTCCCTCCAGCAATTCTTTTACTACTTATTACCCTTTGCTTTTGGGAATCCCAATCTTCTGGATTAATTTGCTCACCGGTAGAGTAATACAACCGTTGATTGTCGAACCTCATTACCATTGAAATAAGCGTTGGTTCTTTGGCTTTTGGCTCTTTTAAATTAAATTTTGGTTCAGGCGTTTTCATCTGCTCTATTTTGTAGTTGTCGCTTCAGTTGTCGGAATAACTTCCCCAAACCGAGTTTCTTTGAGCTCGCGAAAAACATTGAAAATTTTGAACTAAACGTTGTAGTGGGTGCCTGTAATCAAAGCGACCAAGCTATGGTTCAAATCAACCAAGTTAAGTTGGGCCAGGTGGGACCACGAGTAGTATCTCAAAAATGAAGCGGGACGCGGGTTTTAGCGTCCCGCTTGCATTTGGGCTGCGCGGGAGGCTGCATTTTGAGCAACCCCTGAATATGTTGCTGGCTAGGGCAGCACATAACCCGCAACAGAAAGGCGGGGCCGGTATAGGGATAAGCAAACTGTTCATACTTCAACCCTACTCCTTTCAAAAATCAGTCCAGTTGACCTTGCAACCCCTCCTAAATCCCAAAACTACATGCCGGTCATCAGTTCGGGAGTTTCTGACTACTTTGCCGATAGGCATGACAACATATAACACAATATGACTACTTGTCTAATCAGATTATGCTCTCTCTTTTAATCTGCCTTTCCCAATCGTCAAATAATTCCTTGCAACTGGCAAGGGTCTCAAGTTGATCGGGTGTAAGCGCCTCGTTTTTTGCACGTTCAGTTAGTTCCCTAATGATGAACTCTACCGCATCCCGCCTGTTGTTACACTTTTTGCGCACGGGTTTGGGGAAATGGTCTATGTACTTACGTGCAGTTTCCCATTCGCCCCAAATCCCCGATTGCCAGCCCACCGCCACGGCGTAAAAATGTCTAAGTTGTCCTAAGATTTTTTCTGTTAGTATCATAGTATAGGTTTATTTTATGTCGTTTATAAATCAGGAACATTACCAAATAAAATATCAAAAAGTACCCCACAGCTTGCTGTGGGGTACGGGGCCCTGTCGTTCTTTGTTGCATACCCTCCCCCGAATAAGGCAAACCTGCCGGACGCTCGAACCGAATCGTCCTGTAAGCCCGGCAGGCAACCCCCGTAACCAGTACGCTTTGTCAGTACGGGCCAGTCCGCCCAGGGTTAAACAATCTCGATGGTTACCTCCTCCGACTGCGGCTGAACAAACTGGGCTAACGCAGGTCTTATAAAACCCGGCTTGCGGAATACAAAATACTTCTTACCGTTGCCCGCCTTTTCATCCTGCTTTGCGTTATGCGGCGCGAAATGCCCGCTTAGGTTAGCATAAGCGCGAAGCCAGATTGTTGCCTTACTAACATCCTCCAGGGCCTTCCGATATTCAGGGTACTCTTTCAGAAACTCATCGCGCCAATCGTTCTTGCAAATAACGATGCCAGCGCGAATGCGCCCATCTTTAACCCGTGTATCAATAAAGTCTAAAAAATCCTCGTTGGTAGAGGCAAGCAGCTTCCTTCTACCCAGGTTTATTTGCGATGGGGTATGAACCCCATCCTGTAGGTACAGGCATACGCACGCGCACATAAAGTTGTCAAAGGCTATCCAGTCGTGGTCTGTCCACCCTTTACCGAAAAACCACTTGCCAAACTCATCCTGCGGCGAAAATGTTTCGCTGTAGTGGCTGGAAAACTCTATCTCAATAACCCGGTCGCGGGCACTGGCCCCCTCTATCTTCATCGTTCGGTTTGTAGAGATGATTATCCTTGCCTGCTTCCTGAATGGCTGCTTGTTCTTTTTTTGAACGCTAAGCCCTTCGGTAATATCAACAAAAAACTTTTCGATACTTACGTTTTTCTTTATGTCGTTTATATGGATTATTCTATCGGGAAGGTTGACCTCCATATACTTGAACCTATCCTCCGGGTCAAAGCCCTTGCCGTTTATTTCACATAATGGCGTTATCTGTCCCAGGGCCTTTGCGAACAGGGTCTTACCGGTGCGACCGTTTGCGTATGGAGTTACGTCGCTATCGGTCATAATAATGGCTCGTGTCTTCCCCTCGAAGTGGTCGTGCAGCAGGTAGCCTATCAATGTTAGAAAAGAGGTGAATCGCTCCTTCTCTTTGCCAGAAACGTTCCATATAAACTTGGCAAAATCTGGCAGACCCTCAGGCTCACTATAGTCCGCAACTGCCACTTCAAAGTCCCTTGTCAGTATCTGGCTTTTCCATACCAAGCCATCCGTTTCGCTGTAGGGATGGAGGGTATAACCCTCTTTGGTACACTTTACGAAGCCGTTGCGATAAAAAAACCTGACCTCTTCGGCGCTGTCCTTACAGAAGTTGGGCTCAACCTTTTCTAATATCGAAAGCTTCGTATCAGAAAAATAGTTCTCGGGTGTCTTCACAAACTTTTCATAAAGAACCTCATTGGAAAGGCCCTCCGGTAACTCATCCGGCAGGCCTTTGATGAAAGAAAAAAACGCGTCCTGAATGGTGGTCTTTGCAGCTTCTTCGATGATGTTATCCTTCACACTTACCAGCAAGAAGCCGGTGCCCAAATCAAATCGGCGGAAACCTAAAACCTGCAGTAGGTGCAAAAACCTTGCGTGCCGAATAGTTATGTACTTTACGTTTCCGTACTCATTCTTGCTGACCCTGTACAGCATATCCACCGGGTAGTCCTCCACCTTAACGTTGCTATCGCGGAGTTCCGCTGGCAGGCCCGCCGGTTCAACCGTGAACACCAACGCGTCGGGATTAACGAACGCATCCGGGTCGTAACTTACGTAGCACAGGCGCGAAATATCGCCGCACTTCTCATCGGCTATAAGCAGAAAGTTCTTTTTGTAGTATCTCCTAAGGGCCCTAAAAACAGACTTGTGCGCTTTTGCATCGGCAGGTATGCGCACAAAAATCTTTATGCCGTTTCCCGAGGGGCTGATAAAGAGGGCATAGGTGTGTTTATCAGGCTTTAACTTTTCAATAAAAGCATGGACATCTTTCAAATCATCGAAGTCAACCTGTATAAGCCCAGAGTGCCTTGTCTGGTTGTTGTTACCACGCGTCGGACCAAACTCCCCGGAAATAGTAGCTGCGCGAAGAAGCTTCTTCGCTTCGTTACGTTTGTCCTTATCCGGTATGCTTCGTATGGTCTCTATCTCCTGTTTGAACCTTCCGGTGCGGATGTCGTGAAGAAACTGGCTAACTGTTATTACCCCGATGGGCCTTGGGTTAAGGCAGCTTTCGAAATAGGAAAACTGCGGTTCAGGTAAAAGCTCCTGTGCTTGTTGCTCGTTTGTGCTCATTGTTTATGGTTTTTTGTTTAGTAAATTCAAAGTGGCGTTCTGGAGTGTTTCAGGTAGCGCATGTTGCGCAAACAACTTTCTACCTCGCTACGCTTAAACCTTATGGTTGAGCCAATGCGGTACGACTTTAGGTGGCCCTCAACACGATACTTGCGTACCGAGGGGGCCGATAATTTAAGCAGGGCACAGACGGCCTTCGTATCCATCAGTTGCTCATCCGATGGCTTTGGTGTTTCAGCTTTAAGCTGCTGCAGTTCTTCCCGCAGCATGTTGCGAATCTCTTCCAGTAGTTCACGTTTTATCGCTTTCAATGCGTTATCAATCATGGTTATTAAGTTTGTTGGGCGCAAAGCTATAGAGGAAATATTTTGCACTGACCGGTACCTAACCGGTGGGTCCTCCGCGCGCCGGGACACGCCAAAGTGGGCCGGGTTTTTGAGCCCAGATTGACTAAAAAAAAACGAGCTGGCACCAATGAAGTTGATCGAAAAAATGCGTTAACATTTTTTAATACTAAAAAGTTAATTTTAGTTAAAAAATTGATATTTGTTTAATACAAATATAATGCTACTTGTTAACTTAAAATGATGAAAATCAAAGTTTTATAATCACGCGTTTCTGCCAATCAAGTCATAAACTCGTCGTTCAAAAAAATACGGGTTGATAGATCACGCCCCCATAACAGGGCTGCGTTAGGGGGTATCCAAAGTGCGGCTTTTGTTTTTCATGGTTCCGGCTTTCGTGCTATTACTAACCTACAACAGCCAACCGGTAGCCATAGAACCGAAAGTGTCGGGTACGGAACTTGAAGTAAAAATGCCTTTTCTTTCGCGGGGTTAGGCTACGATGCGATTTAGTTACCGGTGATAGTTATACTTAAAACCGCCCCTTTTATGCCCGGTTGCCTTCCGCTTAACTTAGTACCGCCTTGTTATGAACGCACACGGTTTCTTGAGGTCGTTGCTTCCTACTTTATACTCTCTCCTTAATAGATTCACAAGTAACTTTGTTTCCTAAATCAAAAACCTGCTCCCATTTCTGAACAATGTCCAAATGGTATTTAATTATGAAGCTTTTTACCTCTTTGATTTCTTTCGAAGTAAGTGGGGAATGGCCTTTTACTTTTTTAGCAGTTAGCTCCAATCCTTTATTAGTAAAACACAACTCTAACTTAGATTCACGATCTTGCTTTGACACATGAAGATGAATAGGCCTGTGTTCGTTTGAATAAAATGCAAAACAAAACCCAAAGTAGTCATATACAGTTCGACCAATAAAAATAAGGTTTATCTTTTTCATCATTCAAGTAGAGCCAATATACAGATACGCTACTCTAAAATAACCTTACCTTCTTGGATTGTCGTTAGGCTATTAAAAATCTTGTAAAAATAAATCCCTTTCGCTTGCCTGTCAAGGTTTATGCAGAAGTTATCTGAGATAGCGTTAGTTGTATAAATAGTTGTTCCTAACAGGTCATAAATTTGAATCTTATAGCCCTTTTCTCCCCCCCTGAAATAAACAGTTCCATTGGAGGGATTAGGATAAACACTTATTCCAACTAAAGAAGTGTTTTCATTGGCCACACTATTGGTGATGTTGTTGCCAAACTTTGCAATAAAAAAACCGGCAGTGTCGTTAGTTAAAGTAGTCGCCCCAAAAGCAACATAGGGGCTGGTAAAAGAACCCGTTATATAACCATTGCCACTAGCGTTTGTGCTTATAGAAGTACTAAAATCGGAACCAGTTCCTCCGGCACTTTCCGCCCAAACCATATTGCCAGAGGAATCGTACTTCGCAATAAAAATATTAC
>CAISWS010000241.1 GCA_903889265.1 uncultured Bacteroidota bacterium | reverse complement strand
CTTTTTTGCCACTAAGCAAGGACTTCTTCGGACCGCCAATTACCCCTCTTATAACAATCAGGATGTGTACATTCTATTTTTTTAGACCCGATTGCCCTGGTGTTGCCCTGAAGAATTAAGCAACAATCTAAAATATTCCATTATCTTTGCGCCGCAATTTATAAACACGTCATCACGAACGATGGCGGGATATCTGGTTCTGCGCTGATAATCTCCTGAATTATCACATTCCTTTCTCAGATGACTCACTCGCGTTCAGAGACACAAAACAATTTATGATCATGGAAAAATTCAGAGCCCTTGGCTTGAGCGAAAATGTAATTTCTGCATTGGAGAAAAAAGGATGGGAAGTTCCATCGCCTATACAGGAAAAAACAATACCACTATTGTTAAGTGGAGTAAAAGACATAGTGGGTCAGGCACAAACCGGAACCGGTAAAACCGCAGCGTTTGGCTTACCACTTATTGAAAGATTAGACGATAACAACAAAAATGTGCAGGCACTTATCCTGTGCCCTACCCGCGAACTTGCCATACAGGTGGGTGAGGAAATAAACAGCTACAAAGGCGAGAAGAAATTCTCTATCCTGCCTGTTTATGGTGGCCAAAGTTATGTTATTCAGGAGCGTGGCCTTAAAAGAGGCTCGCAGATTGTTGTAGGAACACCGGGCCGTATCCGCGATTTAATTGACAAAAAAACCCTGAAACTTGACCATGTAACACACGTGGTCTTAGATGAAGCAGATGAAATGCTGAACATGGGTTTTGAAGAAGAAGTACGCGAGATATTAAAGTCGGTACCGGCTGAAAGAAGGATGCTTTTGTTCAGCGCTACAATGCCAGCACAGATTTTACGTCTGGCTAAAAACTTTATGAAAGACTACGACCTGGTTGAAATGAAAAGCGAACAGGTTACCACCGCACTTACCGAACAGATTTATTTTGAAGTGCGCGAAAGCGAACGCTTTGAAGCGCTTAGCCGTATCATTGATGTGGAACCCGATTTTTACGGTATCATTTTCTGTCGTACTAAAATTGAAACCGACCAGGTTGCACACAAACTAAACGACCGTGGTTACGAAGCCGAAGCTATGCATGGCGATATCAGCCAAAGTCAGCGCGAATTGATTATCAAAAAATTCAAGGCCAAGAAGGCTACCATTTTAGTGGCTACTGATGTAGCTGCCCGTGGTATTGATGTTAACGACCTTACGCACGTTATTAACTACAATCTTCCCCAGGATCCTGAAGCATACGTTCACCGCATTGGCCGTACCGGCCGTGCAGGAAAACAAGGAACTGCCATCACGTTTATTACCCCGCATGAGTTCCGCGAGTTGTTGTTTATTCAAAAAATTGCACGCGCTACTATTAAAAAAGAAAAAGTGCCAACGGTGCAGGATGTTATTGCCAAAAAAAGAAGCCGTATCAAATCCGATATCATTGAATTAATTGATAGCGGCGAATATCAGGAGTACGCAACTATGGCACACGAGTTAATTGATGAAGGCCAGACTGCAGAAAGAATTGTTGCAGCACTTTTAAAATACACTTTCAAAGATGAACTGAACGAGCAATCGTACCGCGAAATCAGCGAAGGCAGAGGCGCCGGTGCAGGAAGCAATGTTGATAGCAAAGGAACAGCCAGGCTATTCGTTGCCCTGGGCCGAGAACAGGAATACAGTACTGCCAAGCTTGCTAAGTTCTTGGAAGAAGAAGGGGGCATTCCTCAAAGTGCAATAAAGGATATTAAGGTATACGACAAGTTTTCGTTTATCACCGTAACCTTTGTTGAAGCCGAACAGTTGTTAGCTGTATTCAGCAAGAACAAAAACGGCAGAAAACCACTGGTTACCAAAGCCAAAGAAAGAGAGAGTGGTGGCGGAAGCGGCGGTGGCCGTTCATGGAACAATAACAATGATGAAGCCCGTAGCGGCGAGCGCAAGCCTTTTGATAAAGACAGAAAACCTTACAGCGATAAAAAGCAGTTTACAAGCAGGCCTGATTTCAATAAAGAAAAAACCGAGACCCCGGTATCATTCGATACCAGTGAACCGGCAACCGACTTTGTGAAAAAAGACTTTCCGAAAAAGGAATTCGTTAAAAAAGAATTTGTGAAGAAAGAATTCGTAAAGAAGGACTTTACCAAAAAAGAAGGCGATACTGAAAACAAACCAATGCGTAAGCGCGAAAACAAAATGATGGATTACCTCGAAAAGCCGGCAACTGAAAAGCCGGCAACTGAAAAAGCGCCTAAAAAGAAATCCGACACCTCAGTTGTAGATGAGTTTATGAAAAAATTTGACGACGATTTGAGCTGGTAACAACACAAATCAATACTAATTTAAAGGTGGTAGCGTTTTAACGTTACCACCTTTTTTTATATATTTACGATTGATTCCTTGTTTAAAATCCCCCTGCATGGAAAAAAAACCCGACGAATTATTCCTCCTGGTTAGTTCCCTTGACAAAAACGAGAAGGGATATTTCCGTAAATTCTGCCGCATATACAGCAATAGCGAAGAGGGTAATTATCTCAGGCTGTTCGATTGCCTCAGCAAAATGGAAGAATATGATGAGGTTGTTATCAGGCAAAAGTTTGCCGGTGAAAAATTCCTGCAGCAACTCGGTGTAACCAAGCATTATCTCAAAAATCTTATCATCCGCGCGCTCCGGAATTATTATGACGATCAGTTTCCCAGGATAGGCCGTTTGGCATCTTTTATGGATGCTTACGTGATGTTAAAAAAAGGGCTAACCGAATCGGCCTGCAACCGGGCTAAAAAGGAACTTGCGGCAGCCATAAAAGCTGAATACTTTGTTGAAGTACTTCTTTGGGCTGATTTTCTGCAAACGCTTCATGTACAGTCCGGAGAATTTAAGGGCAGAAATGACCCGGCTGCCAATAGTTTTACTGCCCGCATGTCGGCTATAAAGCAATACGAAAACCTGGCAGAATACGAAAATCTTACTGCCCGTGCCATGAAACTGGATGTATACAAAGGAGATGCAACAGGTAAAGAAGCATCCCTTTTACTAAAACATCCTTTGCTTGCATCTGTTGATGCTGCATTATCGGGCAAAGCAAAGATGATGTACGCCAATGTACTCAGTAAAATTTACCGTTCAGGCGGTGAGTTGAATAAAGCCACCCGGGTTTTAAATGAAGTTGCATCGCACTTCGAGAGCACCGGTGCGTTAGCGGGATTTACCGCTATCAATCATTTTGTTCTTTACAACGAAATGCTTAATAACATAACAAGGCAAAATATTCCTGAGATGGAAGACGTAGTATACCGGGCTAAAAATCTGGTAACCGTCCGGGAAAAGGACTTCAGCGCTTTGGAAAAACAACTTGCCGAATCCTGTATTACGGAGCATGAAATTAATCTGCTTCTGTATAAAAAAGAGCCGCAGAAGGCATTGAAATCCCTTCAAAATTCCCCTTCCTTCAAAAAGGAAACCCTACACTCAAAATTAGTCCATATTGAACTTGCATTTTTTAAAGCCTGGGCTTATTTACAACTAAAGGAGTTTGACAAAGCCCTGGATGCCGTAAACGATGGAATTAATTTCGATTATGAAGAGTACACCTATGTAATCCAGGAGCTATACCTCCTCAACATTCTCATTCATCTCGAACTAGGCAATTTTTCAATTATGAAAAGGCAATTTGCTTTGGCCGAAAACTTCGTAAAAAAATATGAGCATAATTACCACATTAACATGCACATAGTTTCCGGGCTGAAACAAATAAGTAAACACACTGTAAAAAAGGACAATGCCGCTTTGAAAAAAAGCATCACCGGCCTGGCCGGTTACCTGAATAATGAAAAAACGGTTCAGAAGGCCTATCTCGAAATATGGCTCGAAAGTAAGCTGAAAGCTTAAAGCCTGCAGGTTCACGCCACCGCTCACCTCAAATCGCTGGTCGTTAATCCGCCGGCTGCTCCCGCTACATAAAAACGCAATTTAGCTGGGATTTAACCGGTTAAAAGCAGCTTTCATGTCCTCCTGGCTGCTATTGGCCATGGCATGACTGAACCCAAAGGTTAGCTCAGTTTTTCCTTCTTTCAGTTGCTCAAATATTGCCGCTATAAAATCGCTTACCGGTGGCGCAGCATCGTGCAGGCCTTTGCCGCCCAGGTCGGTATTCAATGCAGGTGGTATTATTTCAATAACCTCAATGTTTTGAGCCTTTAACAGGTGCCGCACAGAGAGTGTAAACGAATGAAAAAACGCTTTGGTTGCCGAATAAACCGGTACCTTGGTAAAGGGCACAAAAGACAGCCCTGAAGTAACATTTAAAATAGTAGTCAGTGATTTTAACCCCATAAAAAGCGCGGTTAAATGAATAGGCGCTTCTATATTGGTGGCAATTTCCTGTTTGGCACGTCCATAAAAATCCTTGTCGCCGATTGTCATCCATTGTTGGATGCCTGCATTGTTTACCAGCACATTTAAATCGCTGTGCTCTTCTGAAACCCACTTAAAAAGCTTTTCTCTTTCTGCCTCATCCGAGAGGTCACATACCTTGATTATAACTGAAGGAAACTTATCCGCAACTTCCTTTAAAACGGATTCTCTTCTGCCGCAAACAATTACCGTATTGCCTTCCTGAATAAATCTTTCGGTTAAACCTAAACCAATACCACTGGCGCCGCCGGTAATTAAAATCTTGTTGTTCTGTAGTTTCATATTTTTTTGCTTATAGTTAGGTAATATTAATTATTGATAGCCATATCTACCCTGTTTGTATATTGGTCTTCAAAAAGTAAATAGCGTTTTATAAAACTAAGGCGGTTCATTTCTCCCAATGCACAAAACACTTTTCGCATATATTTAGTTCATTTACCGGAAGGGGCTTAAAAAATTTACGGATGTTCTGTGCCAGATAACCGGGATAGATTTTTTCAGGAATTTCTGGTTTGTGTCCGGTTGTTTGGCAAATCACGCACTGGTTTAGCCATTTGGTGGCTTCCGGATATTGTCTCAGGTAATTATCTGACTCTTTAACCCGTTTCATACTTCTGAACTTAATTCAGACGCCATAAAAACCATTCGCCTGCTCATTAAGATATTAGTTCTGTGTTTTTACTTACTTCGTATTACAAATATACCCGAATGAGGTCTTTCTTGTGTTTTTTGTTTATTGTCTCTCATACCCTTTTGCAAGCCCAAACGAATAACACCAAAACCATGTACCCCTGGTTTCACACTACAAGCATATACCAAATCTACCCCCGCTCGTTTTACGATTCAAACGGCGATGGCATCGGCGATATACAGGGCATTATTCAAAAGCTGGATTACATTCAGGGCATGGGTTACCAAACTATCTGGTGCTCACCCTTTTTTAAATCGCCACAAAGGGATTTTGGGTACGATATATCAGGCTACACAGAAATAGATCCGCAGTACGGAACCCTGCAGGACGCCGAACAACTGATAGCCGAAGTCCATAAAAGAGGAATGAAAATAGTTTTTGACATGGTAATGAACCATACCTCCGATGAGCACCCCTGGTTCAAAGAATCCGCATCCTCCCGAACCAACCCAAAGACTGATTGGTATTTGTGGCGCGACAAACCCAACGGATGGAAATCGGCATTAAAAGCTGAAGGATGGCACTATTCAAAAGAGCGTAATCAATACTACTGGGCCAGCTTCCTTTCTTTTCAACCCGACCTCAACTACCGTAACCCGGAGGTAAAGAAGGCTATGTTTGATGCAGTTAGGTTCTGGCTTCAAAAAGGTGTAGATGGTTTCAGGTTAGATATGTTCAACTCTATATACAAAGATGCTGAGTTCAGAAACACTCCGGAATCCAGAAAAGTAGCTTCGCAGAATTTCGATACCAAAGGGTTTAAAAATTCTATCACCGGTTCAGTTAACCAGCCGGAAGATTTTGAGTTTGCCCGGCAGTTAAGAAATGTATGCGATTCATTCGGCGACCGGATGTTGTTAGGCGAAGTATATGGCAATCACCAAATGGTGCGGCGATTTTTGGGTAAAGACAAAAACGATGGCCTGGGCCTGGTATTCAATTTCGAAATGCTCCGGTTCAGTTTTAACGCCGGTTATTTCCATACCCTTATTGGTAATCTTGAAAAAGATTTTCCTTCACCCTTTATGCCGGTTTACGTTTTTAGCAATCACGACCGCCGCCGAAGTATGAGGCGCCTGCGCGGTGATGTTAGTAAAGCAAAACTACTCCACCTGATGCAGCTAACAGTGCGCGGGGTGCCATGTATGTATTATGGCGAGGAAATAGGCATGCAGGACGCAAGGCTGCCTTACAGCAAAGCCTTAGACCCCATCCCTCATTTACATAAATATGTTCCCCGGTTTTTAGTGGATATGGTAGACGAAACCCTCAACCGCGATGAGCTGCGCACCCCTATGCAATGGGATAGCACAAATGCCGCCGGATTCTCGAAAGCCGAAAAAACCTGGCTGCCCGTGCATACTAATTTCAGGCAAGTGAACGTTGAGAAGGAAGAGAAGGACCCAAACTCCCTGTTGAATATGATACAGCAGCTATTAAATATCCGGAAAACAAACTCCGCCCTGTCATCCGGCACATTGGAACTGATGGATAGCAAGACGCTGCCCAGGGGTGTTCTGGCTTACAAAAGAATGGCCGGCAATGAGGAGGTGTTGGTGCTTATCAATTTTACAAAACAGAAAAAAGAATTTTCTTTGCCCGGCACCTACAGCAGATTAATTTCTGTAAACAAAACCGATGCATACAGCAGCGGAAAAATTTCTTTAGATACTTTTGGCGGCATCATCCTTAAAAAGTAAACCGTTTCGTTTTTACAGCTAATAAAATAAAGTGCATGAAAAAATCACTTGCAGTCCTCCTTATTGTAGCCGGTCTTTTTGCAAATGCCCAAAATGTGGCCGTGCGTGGATTTATTCTGGATAAACAGAATAATCAGCCACTTTCCTTATGCGCTGTGCAGGTAAAAAACTCGCAGTTGGGTGCATTGACCGAGGAT